>NZ_JBHWZH010000020.1:32294-60374 GCF_042728285.1 Streptomyces sp. NPDC060194
TTTTTTTAATACCCCCCCGCTCGGCGGTCGTCCCCCGCCCCCGCTGGTCGACCCTCGCACTTGCGTCGGCGCGTCCCGGCCGGGACGCGCCGACATGCCGTGAGGAGATGCTCAGACCGAGCGCAGGTACTGGTCCGGCACGTGCACCTCGCCGCCGAGCAGGCGTGCCGCGTCGCGCGCGAAGGACGGCGTGCGCAGCAGCTCGCGGCCGAGCAGCACCGCGTCGGCCTCACCGTTCGCGACGATCTTCTCCGCCTGCTCGGCCTCGGTGAGCAGCCCCACGGCCGCGACCGCGAGACCGGCCTCCTCCTTCACCCGGGTCGCGAACGGCACCTGGTAGCCGGGCCCCACCGGAATGTCGACGCCGGCCGCGTTGCCGCCGCTGGAGACGTCGAGCAGGTCGACGCCGCGCTCCTTCAGGTGCGGGGCCAGCCGGACGGTGTCGTCCGCGGTCCAGCCGCCCTCCCGCAGCCAGTCGGTGGCGGAGATCCGGAAGAACAGCGGCTTGTCCTCGGGCCAGACGGCGCGCACCGCGTCCACGACCTCCAGGGCCAGGCGGGCCCGGTTCTCGAAGCTCCCGCCGTAGGCGTCGGCGCGGTGGTTGGAGTGCGGGGAGAGGAACTCGCCGATGAGGTAGCCGTGGGCGCCGTGGATCTCGACGACCTCGAAGCCCGCCGCGAGCGATCGACGCGCGGCGTCCGCGAACTGCCGCACCACGTCGGCAATCTGATCAGTCGTCAGTTCCGTCGGCACGTGGTGGCCCTCGGCGAAGGGGATCGCGCTCGGACCGACCGGCTGCCAGCCGTGCGCCTCGGCGCCCACCGGGCCGCCGCCCTGCCACGGCGCGGCGGTGGACGCCTTGCGGCCGGCGTGCGCGAGCTGGATCCCGGGGACGGTGTGCTGGGACCTCATCAGGTCCGTGATCCGGCGCAGGGCGGCCACCTGGGTGTCGTTCCAGATGCCGAGGTCGTAGGGGCTGATGCGCCCCTCGGGGGAGACGGCGGTCGCCTCGACGAGGGCGAGCCCCGTGCCGCCGGCGGCCCGCGCCCCGTAGTGCGCCAGGTGCCAGTCCGTCGCCGCCCCCACGTCCGGGCCGTCCGGCGCGGCGGAGTACTGGCACATCGGAGCCATCCACACCCGGTTCGGCACGGTCACGGAGCGCAGGGTGCAGGGCTCGAACAGCTTGCTCATGGCGGACTCCATACGTCGTCGCAACGGAAACCAGCGGATGCTCGTACGATAGCCTTCGTAGTACGGCGGATGTCAAACTACGATGACCGTCGGACGAAGGCCCGTAGGATGGCCACCGGCACCGCGACCCAGGGGGAAGGACTCTCCGTGACCACATCGGTTCCGAGCAGCCGCGAGCTCGCGCATCCCCCGCGGGGCGAGATCCGTCTCGAAGAGGTGCTGCACGCGCTGTCCGACCCGGTCCGGCTCTCGGTCTTCCGTGAACTGGCGGAGGCCGAAGGCGAGTTGTCCTGCTCGCACTTCGACCTCCCGGTGACCAAGTCGACCACCACCCACCACTTCCGGGTCCTCCGCGAGAGCGGCGTGATCCGGCAGGCCTACCGCGGCACCGCCAAGATGAACGGGCTGCGCCGCGACGACCTCGACGCGCTATTTCCCGGCCTGCTCGACCACCTGGTCGCGGCCGCCGTCCGGCAGGCCGCCCGCCTCGGCGACTGACGGGACCACCTCCGCCACCGCCCCGCCCTCGGCCCGTCCGGCCGCCGGCTCCGTCTCCGGCTCCGTTGCGGCGGGCGGTACGGGGACGGGCTGCGGTACGGCCGCGGCCGGTGCCACCCGCCCCGGCAGGTGGTTGAAGAGCAGGTTGAGCACGATCGCCGCCAGGCAGCCGGCGCTGATCCCGCTGTGGAAGATCGTCTGGAACCACGCCGGGAACGCGTCGTACAGCGTCGGCACCCCGACGGGCAGCACTCCGAACGCCACCGACACGGCCACGACCGTCAGGTTGTTGTTGCCCTTGAAGTCCACCGAGGCCAGGGTCCGCAGCCCGCTCGCCGCGACGGTGCCGAACATCACCACGCCCGCACCGCCGAGGACCGGCGCCGGGATCGCCGCGACCACCGCGCCCAGCTTCGGCAGCAGCCCGAGCACCACCAGGAACCCGCCGGCCGCGGCCACCACCCAGCGGCTGCGCACCCGCGTCATCCCCACCAGGCCGACGTTCTGCGCGAAGGCCGTGTAGGGGAAGGTGTTGAACACACCGCCGATGACCGTGGACAGGCCGTCGGCGCGCAGGCCGTCGGCCACCCGCCGCGGGGTGGCGGGCCGGTCGGTCAGCTCGCCGACGGCGATCAGGTCGCCGGTGGTCTCGGTCATGATGACCAGGCCCACCACCAGCATCGACACGACCGCCGCCACCTCGAAGGTGGGCGCGCCGAAGTGGAACGGCGTGCTGATCCCCACCCAGTCCGCAGTGCGGACCCCGTCGAAGTCGGTGAAGCCGAACGGCAGCGCGACCAGCGTCCCGGCCACGATGCCCACCAGGACCGCGATCCGGCTCAGGAACGGCGGCGCGAACCGCTGCACGACCAGTACCAGGGCGAGCACGAAGAGGGCGAGGCCCAGGTTGCGCGGCGCCCCGAAGTCCTCCGAACCGGCTCCGCCGGCCGCCCAGTTGCCGGCCACCGGCAGCAGGGACACCCCGATGATCAGGATCACCGTGCCGGTGACCAGCGGCGGGAAGAACCGCAGGAGCCTGCCGAAGACCGGGGCGAGGAGCGCGATCGCCAACCCGGTCACGATCACCGCGCCGTAGATGGCCGGCAGGCCGCCGCCCTCCGTGCCGATCAGCACCATCGGCGAGACGGCGGCGAACGTGCAGCCCTGCATGATCGGCAGACGGGCGCCGAACCGCCAGAAGCCGACGCACTGGATCAGGGTGGCGATCCCGCACACCAGGAGGTCGGCGGTGACGAGGTAGGCCAGGTCCGCCGGCGACAGCTTCATCGCCCCGCCGACGATCAGCGGCACCGCCACCGCGCCGGCGTACATCGCCAGCACGTGCTGCAGCCCGAAGGCCGCGAGCCGGCCCGCGGGCGGGACCTCGTCGACGGGGTGGCGGGCGGGGGCGTCGGGGACGGGACTCGGTGACGACATGGTCTCTCCAGGCAGGGTCCGCAGGTCGTGGGGGGTGACAGGACCAGACGGTAGAGACCTTGAACAGTTTGTTGATTAAGCGGATGTTGCCGTCGTGGGTCGGCTCACGACATCTGGTTCATGCGCCCGATCTCGACCGTCTGCGTCGAGATCACGTCGTTGGCCATCTCCTCGACGGCCACGTTGTTGCCCTGGGCCAGCGCGTCGGCGGCCATCGTGACGGCCCCCTCGTGGTGAGTGATCATCAGCTTGAGGAAGAGCTGGTCGAACGCCTTGCCGTCCGCGGCGCGGAGCTTCCTCAGCTGCGCCTCGGTCGCCATGCCCGCCATGGGGCCGTGGTCCGCGTGGTCGTCCTTGCGCTTGTCCCCGCCGTGCGCCTTGAGCCAGCCCTGCATGGCGTCGATCTCCGGCTGCTGGGTCGCCGCGATCCGCGCGGCCAGCGCCTTGATCTTCGTCGACTCCCCGCGGTCGGGGACGAGTCCGGTCATCGCGACGGCCTGCTGGTGATGCTCCGTCATCATCCGGACGTAGGCGAAGTCCGCCCCGTTCGGGGTGTCGTCGGGCGCCTCCTTGCGGGCCTCCTCCGGCGACAGGGTCCGCGCCTGTTCGCCGGGCTTGCCCGGGGCGATCACCGAAGGGCCCGTCGAGGAGGCCGACCTCGCATCGTCCTGACCCCCGTCGCAGCCGGTCAGCGCCCAGGCCGCGGTGGCCACCACTATGCCCGGGACGGCGAGGGCGCGCAGGCGCCGACGGGATCGCTTGAGCTTCACGGTGTCCTCCGTTGCCACGTGCGGTAGTTGACCCTGTCTAACACGACCCCGACGCCTGTTGATCAGAGAATTTCATTACAAGTAAGTTGCCATCTGTTGTGATGCACATGATGAGGACGATACTGCGGACGTCCGAGATCCGTTCAACCCGAACGGCCGACAGGGAGGACGCAGTGACCCCGTTGCACGACAACCGAGCACGGTTCAGACGCCTGGGCGTGGCCACCGCCGCGGCAGGACTCCTCGCGACCCTGCTCACGGCAGGTCCCGCGCTGGCGATCCCCGACCCCGGTGACGAGCCCGAGAAGCAGTCCGTCTCCCGCAGCCTGGTGGCGGAGACCAAGGAGTCCATCGCCGACGGCGAGATACCCGGCGTCGACGAGATCGTCCACTCCGACAACATCGAGCACGTCACCAACATCCCCAAGGGCGCCCTCCAGGGCACCAACTCCGACCTGGCGTTCCAGGGCCGGTACGCCTTCGCGGGCAACTACGACGGCTTCCGCATCTTCGACATCAAGAACCCGAAGAAGCCGCAGTCGGTCGCCGAGGTGCTCTGCCCCGGTTCGCAGAACGACATCTCCGTCTCCGGCGACCTGCTCTTCCTGTCGACCGACTCCTCGCGCAGCGACAACTCGTGCTCCAGCACGACGCAGCCCGCGACGGAGAAGTCGTCGTGGGAGGGCGTGAAGGTCTTCGACATCAGCGACATCCGCAACCCGCGCTACGTCGCCGCCGTCGAGACCGCCTGCGGCTCGCACACCCACACGCTGGTGCCCGAGCGCAGGAACGTCTACGTCTACGTCTCGTCGTACTCGCCGAACGCGGCGTTCCCCGACTGCCAGCCCCCGCACGACGGCATCTCGGTCATCAAGGTGCCGCGGAAGGCGCCGCAGGACTCCGCGGTGATCGACTTCCCGGTCCTCTTCCCCGGTGAGGGCCCCGACGGCGGCGGCAACCCCGGCGCGCCCACCAACCCGGGCGTCAGCAAGACCACCGGCTGCCACGACATCACCGTCCTGCCGTCCGAGGACCTCGCCGCCGGCGCGTGCATGGGCGACGGGATCCTCCTGGACATCGAGGACCCGGCCAAGCCCAAGGTCATCGACCGCGTGCAGGACAACGTGAACTTCGCGTTCTGGCACTCGGCCACCTTCAACCAGACCGCGAAGAAGGTCGTCTTCACCGACGAGCTCGGCGGCGGCGTCGCCGCCACCTGCAACGCCGCGATCGGCCCGACCCGTGGTGCCAACGGCATCTACGACATCGTCGGCCGCGGCGACCACCGCAAGCTCGCCTTCAAGAGCTACTTCAAGATCCCGCGCCACCAGGCCGACACCGAGAACTGCGTCGCCCACAACGGATCGCTGATCCCGGTCAAGGGCAAGGACCTCATGGTCCAGGCCTGGTACCAGGGCGGTGTCTCCGTCTGGGACTTCACCGACTCCAGCAAGCCCAAGGAGATCGGCTTCTTCGAGCGCGGCCCGCTCAGCGCCACCTCGCTGATCACCGGCGGCAGCTGGTCGACGTACTACTACAACGGCTACGCCTACTCCAACGACATCGCCAAGGGCTTCGACGTCCTGAAGATCAACGACCGCAGGACCGACAAGGCCGAGCGGGTGCGTCTGGACGAGCTCAACGTCCAGACGCAGCCCGACTACTTCGACTGACCCCTCCGCGCACCATCGGAGAGGTCGACCGAACCGGTCCCGCCGGGCGGATCCCCGTCCGGCGGGACACCGGCCTCCCAGTCGAGGCCGTACCGCAGGAACAGATCGGCCCGCAGCCGGGCCGGGTCCATCGGTGCGCCGGGCAGCAGGATCGCGAAGACCGCGCCCATCAGCTGCGCCCGCAGCAGCGGGTAGTCGGTGTCCACCGCCGTGGAGCCGTAGCGCTCCATCGTCGCGCGCAGCACCGCCGCGAGCCGCTGCTGCTCCGGGCACCGCACGAACCCCTCGGCCTGCAGCATGCCCGCCATGTGCGTCCGCATCAGCACCGGCCGGTCCCGCGCCAGGCCGAGCACGGCGTCGATCGCCCGCGCCAGCGCCTCCCGCCCGTCCACCGGCCCCGGCGGACGCTCCAGGGCGGCCTCCAGCGTGGTGTGCATCAGCCGGTGCACACCGGTCTGCAGCAGCTGCCGCTTGCCCGGGAAGTAGTACGAGACGAGTCCGCGGGCCGCCCCCGCGCGGTCGGCGATGTCGGCCAGCGTCGTCGCCTCGTAGCCCCGCTCGCCGACCAGTTCCACGGCGGCGCGCAGCAGCCGGTCGCGGGATCTCCGCCGCAACTCCTCATTGACCGACGCGCTGCGTGGGGCCATGCTGTAACTCCCGCGTTGACTGGCTCTCGGCCAATGTACTCAACGCGCCCCCGCGGGACACCCGGCACCGGGTGGATCCGAGGGATCGGGCGTCTGGACGGGCGACGCGGGGGATCGTCCGTCCAGACGGCCTCACCCCGCCTCCGGGCCGGGACGGCTCGCCGCGAGCGACCACCGTCCCCACGCCAGCGCGGTCACCGCGACGAGCAGGACGCCGAAGAGCCACCCCGCCAGCACGTCCGTCGGCCAGTGCACCCCGAGGTAGAGCCGGGTCACCCCCGCGCCCAGCACCGACACCGCGGCGAGCACGAGGCCCCCGCGCCACAGGGACGACCGGGCGCGGTAGCGGTACAGCAGCCACACCAGCAGCGCACACGCGACGGTCGCCGTCATCGCGTGCCCGGAGGGATAGGCGTTGAAGTGCGCGCTGTCCACCGGGTCCCGCCACGCCGGGCGCTCCCGGCCCACCGCCCACTTCAGCACTTGCTGCAGCAGCGTCCCCGCCAGGCTGGTCGCCGCCACGCACACCGCCAGCAGCCGGGCGCCCTGCCAGAGCAGCCACGCCACCATCACCGCGCACAGCGCCCGCATCGTCCAGGGGTCCCACACCCAGTCGCTCAGGATCCGGTTGGTCCTGGTCAGCCCGGGATCGCTCACCGCCAGATCGTGCAGCGGGACCAGGACGTCCCGCTCCAGCGCCATCAGCGGCTCCCACTCCAGGACCACGAGCAGCAGGAGCACGAGCGACGCCAGCCCCGCCGACGCGATGACCCGCGCCAGGAAGAGCCGGGGGACGGAGCGGGTGGCCGGAGGCGGGGAGGGGGAGCGCATACCGTGATCCTTGCCGCGAACGGCGCGGTCACGCTAGCCCAGCGCGCGCAGTCCGGGGACGAAGGCGACCAGCAGGGGGACGGCCGGGACCAGGGACGCCGCCGCCGTCAGCCGGAGCCGGCGGGCGGGCGTGAGGCGGCCGCGCGGCGAGAGCAGCCGGCGGACCCGCTGCGGGACCTGCGCGTGCGCGCTGGGGCAGGGGCCGAACACCCCGTTGTCCTCGTTGAGTTCGACCAGCGCCAAGGCGATGGTGAGCCGCCCGAAACGGCGCGAGGCGACGTCGTCGGCGGCCAGCTCCACCAGCCGGTGCATCTCGTCGCGGAACGCCGCGAAGACGCGCAGCTGCGGGAAGCCCGCCGCGAGGGCGGCGGAGGAGTGCAGCAGCCAGTCGTGCCGCGCCCGGGCGTGTCCCTGCTCGTGCGCGACCACCGCGTCGAGCTGCCGCCCCTTCAGCCGCCGCAGCGCCGCCGTGGTCACCACGAGCTGCGGCGCGGCGCCGGGCAGCCACCACGCCCCCGGCCGCTCGCCCTCCAGGACCACCAGCCGGTCCGTGCCGGGCTCCTCGCCGGGCAACAGGGGTGAGCGGACCAGGAGTTCGGCCCGCCGGGCCCGCCGGACGGCCCGCGCCCCGGTCACCTCGCGGACGAGCATCGCCCCGGTCCAGAGCCCGCCGGCGGCGAGCAGCACGGCGGTGGGCGCGGCCCAGGAGGACGCCGAGCCGAACGCGTACGCCTCCACGACCCCGGTCGGCGCGGGCGCGAAGACGTGCCCGCGCACCAACTGCCAGGCCGCCGCCGCACTGAGCGTCATCGACAGGCCCAGGCACAGCAGCACCCCCGCCACCACGCACTGCCACACCCACAGGGCCACCACGGGCTCGCGCTCGGGCCACTCGGCCCGGGCGAGGAGACGCGGGGCCACGACCGCGGCCAGGGCGCCGAGCAGCAGCAGTGCCACGGGGACCATCATGGCCGTCAGCCTATGAGAGTGCGCCCCGGGCGGATACGGCTCCCGACCCCAAGTGACCCACGCCACGGCAGGGGGCGCGCGGACCTCACATCGTGAGGAGCATGGCGAGCATCCCGATCCCCATGGAGAGCCGGCAGGCCGCCGCGAGCTCCGGCCGGTCGCCCCACCCGGCGGGGGCTGCGGCCGGGCCCGCCACGGCGGCGGGGACGGGGACGAGCCGGGCGCCCGCGAGCACGACGTACCCGCAGAAGTAGACCAGCAGCACACCGGTGAGCAGCGGGCTGCCTCCGTGGTGCGCGCCGGCGGCCGCCGCGAGCGCCATGTGGACCATGGCGAGCGAACCGACGGCGTGGTGCGCCCCGTGCGCGGAGCGCCGCAGGAGGCCGGCCACCGCCGAGGCGGCGAACAGGACCGCGACGGCCCGCCAGGCCGTCGCCGGCGGCGCGAGCCAGGCGGCCGGGAGCGCCATCGCCGCCATCGCGAAGCCCATGAACGCCTCGCCCCCCGCCGATCTGCGCTGCTCCGGGACCCGGCTGCGCATCCGCAGCAGGCAGTATCCTCCGGTCGCCGCGCACAACGCCGTCAGCAGCCAGCCCGCCACAGCAGGTCCGTGCACCGCGTACCTCCCCCTACGACGCCTCACAGCGGTCCCCGGACAGAGATGCCCGGCCGCACCCGTGCGCACGCGAGCGCACGGACACACAGGGGGCGCGCGAGGGGGAGCGCGGCGGCGGCCGGGCGGGGGCCGGGGCCAGGTGCGCGCCCGGACGTCGGTCGCAGGACGTGCGGCGACCGTCCGCGGGCGACCGGCCCGGACCGCGGCCGGGACCGTAGGATCGGCCGGGCCAGCACGTTCCGACCCGCACCTCTGGAGCCCGCGCGCATGACCTCCACGGCCCGTTTCGCCCTCACCTTCCGCGACGCCGTCGAGAGCGACGTGCAGTCGCTGGTCGAGCTCGTCGAGTCGGCGTACCGCGGGGACGCCAGCCGGGCGGGGTGGACCACCGAGGCGGACATCCTGGACGGCCGGCGCACCGATCCCGAGGGCGTCCTGGGCATCGTGCGGGCCCCCGGCAGCCGACTCCTCGTCGCGGAGCGGGGCGGAGACCTCGTCGCCTGCTGCCAGCTCGAACACCGCGGGACGGCCGCGTACTTCGGCATGTTCGCCGTTCGCCCGACCCTCCAGGGCGCGGGCCTCGGCAAGACGGTCATCGCGGAGGCCGAGCGGACCGCGCGGGCGGAGTGGGGCGCGACCGAGATGCACATGACCGTGATCGTGCAGCGCGAGGACCTCATCGCCTGGTACGAGCGCCGCGGCTACCGCCGCACGGGGGAGATGAGCCCCTTCCCGTACGGCGACGAGCGCTTCGGTCTTCCGCGCCGTGACGACCTGCGGTTCGAGCTCCTGGTGAAGCCGCTCGGCTGACGGCGGCGGGCCGGGCGCGAAGGAGGGGGGCTGCGCAGGCGGGCCCCCTCGCGGTCCGCCCATCCCGACCGACCGCCCGCCCGACCGCTAGGCCGTGAAGCGGCCGGTGTGCTTGATCTCGGGGAAGTCGGTGGTCACCCCGTCGAGGCCGAGCGCCCGGGCCAGCCGGAGGTCGTCCTGGGTGTTGACCACCCAGCCGACGAGCCGCAGGCCGTGCCGCCTCGCCCGCTGCGTGATCTCCTGAGTCAGCCGCCGGATGTTCACCACCAGCGTCGCCGCGCCGACGGCGAGCGCCCGGTCGACCACGTCGACGCCGTAGCGGCTCGCGACCAGCGCCGTACGGACGCCGGGCACGAGGCGGGCGATCTCGGCGACCGCCTCGTCGTGGAACGACAGCACCTCGACGCGTCCGGTCAGGTCCCGCCGCAGCATCACCTCCGCCAGCGCCTGCGCGGCGGCCGTATCCTTGATCTCCGCCTGCAGCGGTGCCGCCACCGCGTCGAGGACCTCCTCGAAGAGCGGCACCCGCTCGCCGAGACCCGCGTCGAGGGTGCGCAGCTCGGCGAGGGTGAGGTCGCTGATCGCGCCCTTGCCGTCGGTGGTCCGGTCCACCTCCGCGTCGTGCATCACGACCAGTGCGCCGTCCTTGCTGAGGTGCAGGTCCAGCTCGATCACGTCGAGGCCCTCACGCTCGGCGCGGAGGAAGGACCGCAGGGTGTTCTCGGGCTCGACGCCCATCACCCCGCGGTGTCCGATGGTCAGGTGACTCAAGGTCCGCTCACTTCCGTCGAGTACCGCTGCCGGGCGGCCGGACCCGAGCCTAACGGCGGGCCGAGCCCGTTCCCGCAGGCGCACCGGAGCCGCGCGGACATGCCGGGTGCGGCGCACACGCGTAGGCTGCTTCCACCGCTCCGAGCGCCCTGGACGGGAAAATCTCCCGTGGATCAGGGGTTTGCGCCGCAGGATTTATGATCAGATCCCTTGTGGGGGAGACCCGTACACAGTTACGGTGCTCCCGACGCGAGGTTCGCCTGTGGAGGAAGTGACATGACGGAAATTCTTGTGCCCGAGGCCGTGGAGGGAGTCACCGCTCCCGCCGCCCGCATCGTGGAGCACCCGGCCTGGCCGCGGCTCAAGACCGCCGTGGAGACGGTCCGGCCCTGGCAGTCCGCCGACGGCTCCATCGACCTCGCCGCCGACGGCGCCCCGTCGCACGCGGACGTCACCGCGACCCTGGACCGGATCGTCGCCGCCGTCGAGGAGCTCGCCCCGCTCCTGCCGCACAACGAGTCCTACCACCGCGCCCTCGTCGCCGACCTGCGCCGCTGGGCCGCCGACGGCTTCCAGGTGCCCGACTTCCTCGACTCGCTGCTCGCCTTCGCCCCCGCCTCCCAGCGGGCCGACGGCCTCCAGCACCTGGTCGTCTTCCCGATGTACACCCAGAACGGCAACCCGGACCGCAACCTGGAAGCCGTCGTGCTGCGCATGGTCTGGCCGGAGTGGCTCGCCGAGCTGGAGCGCACCCGCTACGACAACCCGCTGTTCCTCGGCATCACCTTCGAGGACTTCACGGCGGGCTACGACACCAACTCCGCCGTCCTGTTCCCCGAGACCATCGCCGTCCGCGAGGCCCCCGAGCGCTTCACCTGGGGAGGCATCTTCTGCGACCGCGAGGCGGCCCGCTTCCGCAAGGTCACGCACGCGGCCGTCGACATCCTCGGCCTGGACCTGCCCGCCGACATCGACGCGATGATCGACGACCAGGACCGCTGCGAGCAGGCCTTCGTCCTGTGGGACATGGTCCACGACCGCACCCACAGCCACGGCGACCTGCCGTTCGACCCGTTCATGATCAAGCAGCGCCAGCCGTTCTGGATGTACGGCCTGGAGGAGCTGCGCTGCGACCTCACCGCCTTCAAGGAGGCCGTGAACCTGGAGGCCGACGGCTTCGCCCAGGGCCGCGACGTGCAGTTCGCCGTCCTCTTCGACCGGATGTTCCGCTTCCCGGTCACCGGCGACCGCAACCGGAACTACGACGGCCTCGGCGGCCAGCTGCTCTTCGCCTACCTGCACAAGCACGACGTCGTCCGCTGGACCGACAACAAGCTCCGCATCGACTGGGAGCGCGCGCCGCAGGTCACCAACCAGCTCTGCGCCGAGATCGAGAAGCTCTACCGCGACGGCATCGACCGCCCCAAGCTCGTGCACTGGTTCGCCGCCCACGACTTCGTCTCCACCTACCTCTCGCCCCACCCCGGCTCCCGCTGGGCGAAGGGCCCCGACGCCCTGGACCTCACGCAGCCGCCGCGCAAACTGGTGGACGACGTGCTCGCGGACGAGTTCCCGCTGAGCATGTTCTACGAGGCACTGTCGAAGAAGCTGAAGAAGACGATCGCCGAGACCAAGGGCATCACCGCGCAGGGCGTCGAGCGCGCCGCCGCGTGAAAGGGGCGAGGAACATGAGCAAGGCACCACTCGAAGGGGCCGTCGTCGCGGTCGCCGGGGCGGGCGGCCCGGCCGGCCGGGCGACCCTGCTGCGGCTGGCCGAGGCCGGCGCCACCGTCGTCGCCTCCGACGCCGACCCGGCGCGGCTCGCCGAGGCGGTCGACGCCGCCCGGTACGCCCACGGCGGCGCGACCGTCACCGGCGACACGGTCGACCTGCTCGACCTCGGCGCGGCCCGCGACTGGGCCGCGCGCACCGAGCGGGAGTTCGGCCGGATCGACGGCCTGGTGCACCTGGTCGGGGGCTGGCGCGGCTCGAAGACCTTCGCCGAGACCGACCTCGCCGACTGGACCCTGCTGGAGAAGCTGCTGATCCGCACCGTCCAGAACACCTCGCTCGCCTTCCAGGAGGCGCTGCAGCGCAGTGACCGCGGCCGCTACCTGCTCATCAGCGCCGCGGGCGCGAGCAGGCCGACCGCCGGGAACGCGGCCTACTCCGCGGCCAAGGCCGCCGCGGAGGCCTGGACGCTGGCCCTCGCGGACGCCTTCCGCAAGGCCGGCGGAGAGGACGGCCCGCGGGCCGCCGCGGCCGTGCTCGTCGTCAAGGCCCTCGTGCACGACGCGATGCGCGCCGAGCGCCCCGACGCCAAGTTCGCCGGCTTCACCGACGTGGCCGACCTGGCCGCCGCCGTCGCCGGCACCTGGGACAAGCCCGCCTCCGACGTGAACGGACAGCGCCTGTGGCTGACCGAGCAGCCGTGAGCGGGCGCACCGACGCCCGCCGCCGGCACGACCCCGAGGTCCGGGGATTCGCCAGCGACAACTACGCCGGCGCGCACCCCGAGGTCCTCGCCGCCCTCGCCCTCGCCAACGGCGGCCACCAGGTCGCCTACGGCGAGGACGTCTACACCGAGAACCTCCAGCGCGTCATGCGCAGCCACTTCGGCCCGTACGCCCAGGCGTTCCCGGTGTTCAACGGCACCGGGGCCAACGTCACCGCACTGCAGGCGATGACCGACCGCTGGGGCGCGGTGATCTGCGCGGCCAGCGCGCACATCCACGTCGACGAGTGCGGCGCCCCCGAGCGCGTGGGCGGGCTCAAGCTGCTCACCGTCCCCACCCCGGACGGCAAGCTCACGCCGGACCTCATCGACCGCGAGGCCCACGGCTGGGACGACGAGCACCGGGCCATGCCGCAGGTCGTCTCGATCACCCAGAACACCGAGCTGGGCACGGTATACACCCCCGACGAGATACGCGCGATCTGCGACCACGCCCACGCGCGGAACATGCTGGTGCACCTCGACGGCGCGCGGATCGCCAACGCCGCCGCCTCGCTCGACGTGCCGATGCGCGCCTTCACCAACGCGGTCGGCGTCGACGTGCTGTCCTACGGCGGCACCAAGAACGGCATGGTGTTCGGCGAGTCGGTCGTCGTCCTCAATCCCGACGCCGTGCGCGCGATGAAGCACCTGCGCAAGATGTCGATGCAGCTCGCCTCCAAGATGCGCTTCATCTCGGTACAGCTGGAGGCGCTGCTCGCGAAGGACCTCTGGCTGCGCAACGCCCGCCACTCCAACGCGATGGCCCGGCGGCTCGCGGACGGCGTCCGTGCCGTCGGCGGGGTGGAGATCCTCTACCCGGTCCAGGCCAACGCCGTCTTCGCCCGGCTCCCGCACGACGTCTCCGTGCGGCTGCAGGAGCGCTACCGCTTCTACTTCTGGGACGAGGCGACCGGCGTCGTCCGCTGGATGTGCTCCTTCGACACCCGCGAGGAGGACGTCGACGGGTTCGTCCAGGCGCTCAAGGAGGAGCTGGCCCGATAGGCGGACCGCCCCCTCGGACTGCATGGGTATGCGGACAGCCGAATCTGCATTGATTTTCGGCGGTCCGCATCCCTATGCTCGCCCGCATGGAACTGATCCAGGAGTCTCCGGACATCTCCGCGTATCTCGCCGCGGACGAGGCGATCGACCATCGGCACCCGAGCGTCCAGAAGACCGTCGCGTTCCTGCGCATCCAGACCTCGGACGCATACACATACGCCAAGGCGGCCTTCGCGTTCGTCCGCGACACGATCGCGCACTCCGCGGACGCCGAGCACGACCGCGTGACCTGGCGCGCCTCGGACGTCCTGGAGCAGCGCACCGGGATCTGCTACGCCAAGTCGATCGCCCTGACCGCGGTGCTCCGCGCGTCCGGCATCCCGACGGCGCTCTGCTACCAGCGCCTGGCCCACGAGGACGGCTTCGCCGTCCACGGCCTGATCGCGTTGCGACTGCCCGGTCACGAGAACTGGGCCCGCCAGGACCCCCGCGGCAACAGGCCCGGCATCGACGCGCGGTTCGGCACCGACCGCGAGCGGCTGGCCTTCGTCCCGGACCCGGCGGCGGGGGAGGCCGACTACCCCACCCTGTACGCGGCCCCGCCGCCGGTCGTCCTCGAGGCGCTGCAGGCGGCCGGCGACCGCGCGGAGCTGTGGCGGCTGCTGCCCACCGCGCTCTGACGGCCCGGCACGGTCTCAGCGCGCGTCGCGCAGCTGCTCCTGGGTGGGCGCCGTGCCGCCGAGGTGCGCCGGAACCCACCAGGTGTCGCCGGCGTCCTTCGGCCGGACCGGGTACGCCCGCTGCGCGGCCTCGAGCAGCTCCTGCACCCTGTCCCGGAGGGTGCGGGTCAGCGCGCCCGCGTACTGGTCCTTGGAGGCCTCCATCGGCTCGCCCACCCGGATCGTCACCGGCAGGTGGCTCCGCCGGAAGTCCCGGGGCCGGCCCTTGGTCCAGATCCGCTGGGTGCCCCACAGCGCCACCGGGACGATCGGTACCCCGGCCTCCTGCGCCATGCGGACCGCGCCGGACTTGAACGCCTTGAGCGTGAACGACTCCGAGATGGTCGCCTCGGGGAACACCCCGACGATCTCGCCGGAGCGCAGCGACCGCAGCGCGTGCTGGTACGCCGCCTCGCCCTTGGCCCGGTCCACCGGGATGTGCTTCATGCCGCGCATCAGCGGGCCGGAGACCTTGTGCCGGAAGACCGACTCCTTCGCCATGAACCGCACCACGCGCTTCTGCGGCAGGGCGGAGAGGCCGGCGAAGATGAAGTCCATGTAGCTGATGTGGTTGCTGACCAGAACGGCGCCGCCCGTGCGCGGGAAGTGCTCAGAACCCTGGACGTCGATCTTGAGGTCGAGTGCCTTGAACATCGTGAGCGCGGCACCGATGACCGGTCGATAGACGAGTTCTGCCATGTCAGGAGGGGCCCTTCTGTGTCCGGGACGGGGTCGCCCGGAGGAAAGCTACGGCACCGTAGGTTTTCGGCGTTGTCGCTGATCGTGCCCCATGAACGCGCCGTAGACCAGACTTCGTGCCCGGTGGGCGCGAGATTCTCGTCACGTCGACACGCGACCGGCGGCGATCGGGAATCCGCACCCGGCCGCGGACGCTGGACCTGGGAGGTTACGGCAGTGGGAGCGGTGAACGCGGTGGGCGAGGGAGGCCGGGGAATGCGGGACGGGAAGGAGCGGTCCGACGTGTCGCAGGGGGCCGCGGAGCCGGTCGGGCTGGACGCTGGGGCGCTCGGCGCGCCGCTCGGGGAGCGGGCGACGCTCGTGCAGTTCTCCACCGCCTTCTGCCAGCCGTGCCGGGCCACCCGCCGCACGCTCGCCGAGGTCGCCGCCGTGGTCCCAGGCGTCGCCCACGTGGAGCTCGACGCCGAGGGGCGACTGGAGCTCGTCCGCGTGCTCGGGGTCACCGCGACCCCCACCGTGCTCGTGCTCGACGCCGCCGGCCGCATCGTCACGCGCGCCGCGGGGCAGCCGCGCAAGGAGCAGGTCCTCGCCGCGCTCGCCCGGGCGGTGTGACGGCGGTGACCCTTCTCGCACCCGACCGGGCCGCCTTGACCGCACCCGACCCGCCTCGGAAGGCTGGCGCCATGCAGTCCGACCGGCAGGAACCCATATGACCTCGCACCCCGTCGCCGGACTCGGCACCGCCGCGGCCGGGGCGCCCGCGCTGCTGCGCGCCGCCTTCCGGCAGCACGCGGCGGGCGTCGCCGTGGTCACGGCGGGCGGGGAGCGCCCCGTCGGCTTCACAGCCACCTCGCTGACGTCGGTGGCCGCCGAACCGCCGCTGGTCTCGTTCGGCATCGGCACGGGGTCCTCCAGCTGGCCCGCCGTCGCCCGTGCGGAGTACGTGGGCGTCCACGTCCTGGGTGAGCACCAGCGCGAGCTGGCCGCCACGTTCGCCCGCAGCGGAGCCGACCGCTTCGCCTCCCCGACCCGCTGGCGGACCGGCCCCCGGGGGGTGCCCGTCCTGGACGGGGTGCTCGCGTGGCTGGTGTGCCGGGTGACGGCCCGGGTGCCGGCCGGCGACCACCGGGTGGTGATCGCCGAGGTGGTGTCGGGCGGAACGGGTGAATCCGGCCGTCCGTTGCTCTACCACCAAGGCGGCTTCAACGCGCTGCGGGACTGAGCCCTCCCCGCCCCGGCCGTTGGAAACGTCACAGTTCGAAGCGCTTGCCCCGTGGGCATGCGATGGATGTACTGGCGAGTAATATCTCGTTCGGGGCACGGTTGGCCCGACCGGTGAACGCCCCCTTCGGGCACCTATGCTGCCTGCTACAGGGCAGTCGAAGAAATTGACGAAGCAGTAGGAGAGCCGGCGTGAGCTTGAGGATCGTTGTCTGTGTGAAGTACGTGCCCGACGCCACCGGCGACCGGCACTTCGCCGATGACCTGACCGTCGACCGCGACGACGTCGACGGCCTGCTCTCGGAACTCGACGAGTACGCGGTGGAGCAGGCGCTCCAGATCGCGGACGAGGCCGACGACGCGGAGATCACCGTCCTGACGGTCGGACCCGAGGACGCCAAGGACGCCCTGCGCAAGGCGCTGTCCATGGGCGCCGACAAGGCCGTCCACGTCGAGGACGACGACCTCCACGGCACCGACGTCATGGGCACCTCGCTGGTGCTCGCCAAGGCGATCGAGAAGACCGGCTACGACCTGGTCATCGCCGGTATGGCCTCCACCGACGCCACCATGGGCGTGCTCCCGGCGATTCTCGCCGAGCGCCTCGGCGTCCCGCAGGTCACCCTCCTCTCCGAGGTCAAGGTCGAGGACGGTAAGGTCACCGGCCGCCGTGACGGCGACGCGGCCAGCGAGCAGCTGGAGGCGTCCCTGCCGGCCGTCGTCTCGGTCACCGACCAGTCGGGCGAGGCGCGCTACCCGTCCTTCAAGGGGATCATGGCGGCGAAGAAGAAGCCGGTCGAGTCCCTGGACCTGGACGACCTGGACATCGACGCCGAGACCGTCGGTCTCGCGGGCGCCTGGACCGAGGTCAAGGCCGCCACCAAGCGCCCCGAGCGCACCGCGGGCACGATCGTCAAGGACGAGGGCGAGGGCGGCAAGCAGCTCGCGGAGTACCTGGCGAGCCAGAAGTTCATCTAGGCGCTCCCGCGCATCCGACCCTCCCTTCTTCTTCGCAGCAGGAGTGCATTCCCATGGCTGAAGTTCTCGTCTACGTCGACCACGCGGACGGTGCCGTCCGCAAGCCCACCCTGGAGCTGCTGACGATCGCCCGCCGCCTCGGCGACCCGGTCGCCGTCGCGCTGGGCGCGGGCGCCGAGGCGACCGCCGCCACCCTCGCCGAGCACGGCGCGGTGAAGGTCCTCGTCTCCGAGGCCGCCGAGTACGCCGACTACCTCGTCGTACCGAAGGTCGACGCCCTCCAGGCGGCCGTCGAGGCCGTATCGCCGGTCGCCGTCCTCGTGCCCTCCGCGGCCGAGGCCAAGGAGATCGCCGCGCGCCTCGCCGTCCGCATCGGCTCCGGCCTCATCACCGACGCCGTCGACCTGGAGGCCGACGCCGAGGGTCCGATCGCCACGCAGGCCGTGTTCGCCGCGTCCTACACCACCCGCTCGCGGGTCTCGACCGGCGTCCCGGTCATCACCGTCAAGCCGAACTCCGCCCCCGTCGAGGCCGCTGCGGCCGCCGGCGCCGTGGAGCAGCTGTCGGTGTCCTTCGGCGAGAAGTCCACCGGCACCAAGGTCCTCTCGCGCACCCCGCGCGAGTCGACCGGCCGCCCCGAGCTGACCGAGGCCGCGATCGTCGTCTCCGGCGGCCGCGGCGTCAACGGCGCGGAGAACTTCCCGCTGATCGAGGCGCTCGCCGACTCGCTCGGCGCGGCCGTCGGCGCCTCGCGTGCCGCGGTGGACGCCGGCTGGTACCCGCACACCAACCAGGTCGGCCAGACCGGCAAGTCCGTCTCGCCGCAGCTCTACATCGCCAACGGCATCTCCGGCGCGATCCAGCACCGGGCCGGCATGCAGACCTCGAAGACGATCGTCGCCGTCAACAAGGACGCCGAGGCCCCGATCTTCGAGCTCGTCGACTACGGCGTCGTCGGCGACCTGTTCACCGTCGTGCCGCAGCTGACCGACGAGGTCAAGGCGCGCAAGGGCTGACCAGGCGCTCCACCACGCTCCACCGGCCGGGGCCGTTGACTCACGTCGACGGCCCCGGCTAGTTTCGTTCAACGGAATGTTGAATCCACGTCGTGGAAGACTGGCGTGTGCAGGAGCGATGCGAAGGGTGTGGAGATGGGTTCGCAGGACAAGGTGGCAACCAGCCTCGCCGGTGCGGTGAGCGAGGAGATCGGCGCCTCCCTCGCCCCGGTGGACGCGGAGCTCGCGCGCCGCTACCCCGGCGACCCCGGCACCCGCCAGCCGGTCCACACCGTCTACGTCCCCGCCGACGCCTTCGGCCCCGACACCCTGCGCACCTGGGGCGACCAGGCGCTCGCCGCGCTCGACGAGCACGCCCCGGACGCCGCCTCGTTCGCCGCCGTCCTCGGCCTCTCCGACGCCCTGGCCGGCCCGGTGTACGACCGGGTGCGGGCCAAGCTCCGCCGGGAGCCGGTGGAGGACCTCCGGATCGACTTCGAGGACGGCTACGGGCCGCGCCCCGACGCCGAGGAGGACGCGGCGGCCGCCCGGGCCGCGCGCCTGGTCGCCGACGCCTGCAAGAACGGCACCGCCGCCCCGTACACGGGCATCCGGATGAAGTGCATGGAGGCCGCCGTCCGCGACCGGGGCATCCGCACCACGGACGTCTTCCTCACCGGTCTGATGGAGCACGGCGGGCTGCCCGAAGGGCTCGTGCTGACGCTGCCGAAGGTGACCTACGCCGAGCAGGTCACCGCCTTCGTCCGGCTCCTGGAGGCGTTCGAGAAGGCGCACGGCCTGCCCGCCGGGCGGATCGGCTTCGAGATCCAGGTCGAGACCAGCCAGTCGATCCTCGCCGCCGACGGCACCGCGACCGTCGCCCGCATGATCGGCGCCGCGCAGGGCCGGGCCACCGGCCTGCACTACGGCACCTTCGACTACAGCGCCTGCATCGGCGTCAGCGCCGCGCACCAGGCGAGCGACCATCCCGCAGCCGACCACGCCAAGGCGGTTATGCAGGTCGCCGCGGCCGGCACCGGCGTCCGCGTCTCCGACGGCTCCACCAACGTGCTGCCCGTCGGCCCGACGGCGAAGGTCCACGACGCCTGGCGGCTGCACTTCGGCCTGACCCGCCGCGCGCTCGCCCGCGCCTACTACCAGGGCTGGGACATGCACCCCGGCCACCTGCCGACCCGCTACGCCGCCGTCTTCGCCTTCTACCGCGAGAGCTACGAGCAGGCCGCCGCCCGGCTCGCCGCCTACGCCAACCGGCTCGGCGGCGACGTCATGGACGAGCCCGCCACCGCCAAGGCGCTCAGCGGCCACCTGCTGCGGGGCATCGACTGCGGCGCCCTCGACGTCGGCGAGGTCGCCCGCCTGTCCGGCCTCACCCGCGCCGACCTCGACGCCTTCGCCTCCCCCCGCCGCGGCGACCTGACGGCCGCGGAGCACTGAACCGGGCGGGCGCGCGCCCCGGCGGGCGGGGCTACGCCGGCGGTATCTCGCCCGAGCCGCGGGCGATGAGGCGGGTCGGGAGGGTCACGCGCTCGGGGCCGCCGGCCGCGCCGTCGAGGCGGCGGAACAGCCGCTCCGCCGCCGTGCGGCCGAGTTCCGCGGCGTCCTGGGCGACGACGGTGACACCGGGGGAGAGCAGGTCGGCGAGTTCGAAGTCGTCGAAGCCGACCAGCGCGACCGGCCGGGGGTGCGCGGCCAGCACCCGCAGGACGGTGACCGTCACCCGGTTGTTGCCGGAGAAGACGGCCGTCACCGGCTCCGGGCCCGCCAGCATCGCCGCGGTCGCGCCCTCGACGCGCTCCGGCGACGTCGGCCCGAGCGACACCCACGCGTCGTCGACCCGCAGCCCCGCCTCCTCCATCGCCGCCCGGTAGCCGCGCAGCCGCTCGGCGGCGGTGTGGATGCGGGGCAGGTCGCCGACGAACCCGATCCGGGTGTGCCCGTGCGCGATCAGGTGCGCCACGCCGTCGCGGGCCCCGCCGAAGCTGTCGGAGAGGACGGTGTCGGCGTCGATCCGGCCGGCCGGGCGGTCGACGAAGACGGTCGCCACCCCGGCCTTCAGCTCCGGCAGCAGGTAGCGGTGGTCGTCCCCGGCAGGGATGACCACCAGGCCGTCCACCCGCCGCGCGCACAGCGCGAGCGCCAGCTCCTGCTCGCGGTCGGGGTCCTCGGCGCTGGAGCCGTTGATCAGCAGCGCCCCGTGCGCGCGGGCGACCTCCTCCACGGCGCGGCTGAGCGGGCCGTAGAACGGGTCCGCGAGATCCTCCAGGACCAGGCCGATGCTGGCCGTACTGCCCTTGCGCAGCACCCGGGCGCTGTCGTTGCGGCGGAAGCCCAGCGCCTCGATGGCCTCGCGGACCCGGCGCTCGGTGTCGGCGGTGACGCCGCTCTCGCCGTTCACCACCCGGGACACCGTCTTCAGCCCGACCCCCGCGCGGGCGGCGACGTCCTTCATGGTGGGGCGGTTGCCGTAGCGGGAGGCGGGGCGGCGGGCGGAGTCGGCCACGTGCGCTGTCCTTCGTCCGGGATCATGGGGTCGCGCGACGAGCATAGGCCCTGGACAACGTTGTCATCACCGAGGAGAATGGGGGAACCCCCCACCTCAGGCACGTTCTCCGGGAGACCCGACCGTCATGCAGAAGGACCTCGTCGCCGCGCTGGACATCGGCGGCACCAAGATCGCCGGCGCGCTCGTCGACGGCCGGGGCCGCATCGTCCACCGGACGCAGCGGCCCACCCCGGCCCAGGAGGGCGGCGAGACGGTCATGGCGGCCGTCCGGGAGGTCGTGGACGGGCTCGCCCACTCGCCGCTGTGGGAGCGCGCTCGGGCGTTCGGGATCGGCAGCGCGGGCCCGGTCGACGCGGGGGAGGGGACGGTCAGTCCGGTCAACATCCCCGGCTGGCGCCGGTTCCCGCTGGTGGGACGCGTCGAGGAGCTGACGGGCGGACTGCCGGTCACCCTGGTCGGGGACGGGGTGGCGATCACCGCCGCCGAGCACTGGCTGGGCGCGGCCCACGGCCACGACAACGCGCTCTGCATGGTCGTCTCCACCGGCGTCGGCGGCGGCCTCGTCCTGAACGGGGCCCTGCACCCGGGTCCGACCGGCAACGCGGGCCACATCGGGCACATCAGCGTCGACCTGGACGGCGACGCGTGCCCGTGCGGTGGGCGCGGCTGCGTCGAGCGGATCGCCAGCGGTCCGAACATCGCCGCCCGCGCGCTCGACCTCGGCTGGCGGCCGGGCCCCGACGGCGACGACACGGCGGCGGGCGTCGCGGAGGCCGCGCGGGCGGGCGACCCGGCCGCGCTCGCCTCCTTCGCGCGCGCGGCCCGCGCCCTCGCCGCCGGGATCGCCGCCACGGCGACGCTCGTCGAGATCGACATCGCGGTGATCGGCGGCGGCGTGGGCAAGGCCGGCGACGTGCTCTTCGACCCCCTGCGCGCGGCACTGGCCGACTACGCCACCCTGTCGTTCGTCCGGAACCTCACCGTGGTCCCCGCCCGCACCGGCACCGACGCCGGCCTCCTCGGCGCGGCTGCCGCGGCGGCGCCCGACATCACCCGCGACGACCCGCCGGTACGGATCGCGGGCTGAGGAGCGCCGACCGCGCCGCCTCGGGTAGACCTGATGCCATGACGGCACCCGACTCCGCCCCAGACGAGCCCCTGCCCGGCGCCCGGACCGAGCCCGGCGACCGCCCCCGCGTCCTGTGCGCCCTCTGCGGCCGCCCCCTGCGCGACCGCGAGTCCCGCCGCTGGGGCCTCGGCGAGGGCTGCCGCGAGAAGCTCCGCCTGCGCGGGGCGACCGGCCCGGGTCGCTTCGAGGTGGACCAGGACGAGCTCCCGGGGTTCGGGTAGGCACCGCGCCGCGCCGCGGGCCGCCGTGGCCGCGTGGCACGATCGCGCCCGCCGGGAAGCCGGCGCGCGCCCGCGCCGCGCGCGGCGGCACCGGCGGCGACCCGGCCGGGCCCGAGGCGCGTGTCGGAGCCCGGCCGCTCAGCCCCGGCCGGGACCGCCCTCAGTCGCCCGGCAGGGACCGCCGCACCGCGGCGTGGTCCAGGGGCATGACCGCGATCAGCACCGCGCCCTCGTCCGACCCGCACTCGACGATCGTCGAGCCCGGGTTGATCGAGATCCCCTCGCGGACCGAGGGCGAGCGGACACCGGTGCGGCGCAGGTCGGCGGGGAGGTCGACCGGCGGGCGGCCGCGGGCCGGGGTGGGCTGCCAGCGCACGGGGGTGCCCGGCAGGAGGGTGCCCGCGCGCCAGCGCGTGCCCTCCGCCTCGCGCCGGAGCATGCACGGGATCCCGACCGGACCCGGCTCGAGCGCCGCGCCGGCCCGCTCGGCCGCGCGCCGGCGGATCGCGCCGACCGCCAGCGCGGCGACGGCGAGCACCACCACCAGGATCACCAGAACTCTCATGCGCGCATTCAAACACCCGCCCCGGGCGCGGACGACGACGCTCCGGCGGCGGCGGGACAGGCGCTCTCACTGTGCGGCGGTTTTCGTGGCAGGGTGTTGCGGGCAGGCCGCAGAGGGCTACGGAGGGGGGAACCGTGATCGTCTGGCTGAACGGCGCGAGGGGCGCGGGCAAGAAGGACACGGCGCGCGAACTCGTCGAGCTCGTCCCGAACAGCGCGCTCCTCGACCCGGACGCGCTCGGCACGGCGCTGCGCACGCTGCTGCCGCCCAAGCGGCTGGCCGAGGTCGCCGACCCCCGGCAACTGCCCGTCTGGCGGCGGCTGGTCGTCGAGACCGCGGCCGCGCTGCTCGCCGAACTCGGCGGGGTGCTCGTGGTCCCGATGACGCTCCTCCGGCAGGAGGACCGCGACGAGATCTTCGGCGGGCTCGCCTCCCGGCGGATCCCGGTCCGCCATGTCCTGCTCGCCCCCGCCGAAACGATCCTGCGCACCCGGCTCGCGGCCCGCGCCGACGCAACCGGACCCGAGGAGGGCCTCGCGCCACCCGGCGACGCCGACGACCTGACCGCCTACCGGGCCGCGCTGCCCTGGCTCACCGCCGACGCGTACGTGCTCAACACGAGCACGGCGACACCGGCCGAGGCCGCCGGGCGGATCGCCGAGGCCGTCGCCGACGGCAGCGCGGGCATCTGCGCCATCGTGCAGACCCCCGAGCCGACCGCCGAGACGCTCGCCGCGGGGGTGCTGCTCTTCGACGAGCACGACCGGGTGCTGCTCGTGGACCCCACCTACAAGCCGGGCTGGGAGTTCCCCGGCGGCGTCGTCGAGCAGGGCGAGCCGCCCGCGCGCGGGGGAATGCGCGAGGTCGCCGAGGAGCTGGGACTGCACCTGGAGCGGGTGCCGACGCTGCTCGTCGTCGACTGGGAGCAGCCCAGGCCCCCGGGCTTCGGGGGCCTCAGGCTGCTCTTCGACGGCGGCCGGCTGGAGACGGCCGACGCCGACCGCCTGCTCCTGCCCGGCTCGGAGCTGCGCGGCTGGCGCTTCGTCACCGAGACCGAGGCGGCCAACATGCTCCCGCCGGTCCGCTACGAGCGCCTCCGTTGGGCCCTGCGCGCCCGCGAACGCGCCACGGTGCTCAACCTGGAAGCGGGCGTCCCGGTCGGCTGACGCCCGCGGACCGGCGGCGCGTCAGACCTCGCGCGAGCGCGCGTAGTTGACCAGGAAGTGCGCCTCGGCGACCGAGAGCCGCTCCAGTTCGTCGGGCGATACGGACTCGTTCGGCGCGTGGATCTGCGCCTCGGGCTCGCTGAGCCCGATGAGCAGGATCTCCGCCTCGGGGTAGAGCTGGGCGAGCGCGTTGGTCAGCGGGATGGAGCCGCCCTCGCCGGAGACCTGCATCTCCTCGCCGGAGTAGGCGACCCTCATCGCCTCGGCCATCGAGGTGTACGCCGGGCTGGTGACGTCGGCGCGGAACGCCTCGCCCTGCCCGACCTGCTCGATCGCCACCCGCGCGTTCCACGGCACGTGCGCCTCCAGGTGGGCGCGCAGAAGCTCCGTCGCCTTGCCGGCGTCCTGACCCGGCGGCACCCGCAGGCTGACCTGGGCCCGGGCGCTGGCGGGCACGGACGGCGTCGCACCCGCCACCGGCACGGCGTCGATGCCGATGACGGTGACCGCGGGGCGGGCCCAGATCCGGTCGGCGACCGAGCCGTGCCCGATCAGGTCCACCCCGTCGAGCACCTTCGCGTCCGCGCGGAAGTCGGCCTCCGGGTACTCCAGGCCCTCCCAGACCGCCTCGGCGTCCAGGCCGTCGACGGTGGTCGAACCGTCCTCCGCGCGCAGCGAGTCCAGGACCCGGATCAGCGCGGCGAGCGCGTCCGGGGCCGCCCCGCCGAACTGACCGGAGTGCAGGTTGCCCTCCAGGGTGTCGACGGTGATCCGCAGCATCGTCATGCCGCGCAGGGTCGCGGTGACCGTCGGCAGGCCGACCCGGAAGTTCCCGGTGTCGCCGATGACGACCGCGTCCGCGGCGAGCAGCCCGGGGTTCGCGCGCGCGTACCGCTCCAGGCCGCCGGTGCCCTGCTCCTCCGAGCCCTCCGCGATGAACTTGACGCCGACGGGCACCCCGCCGTTCGCCTTCAGCGCGCGCAGCGCGAGGAGGTGCATGATGACGCCGCCCTTGCAGTCGGCGGCCCCGCGCCCGTACCAGCGGCCGTCACGCTCCGTCAGTTCGAACGGCGGGGTGGTCCAGGCGCTCTCGTCGAGCGGCGGCTGCACGTCGTAGTGCGCGTAGAGCAGCACGGTCGGGGCACCCGCCGGGCCGGGCAGGTGGCCGTAGACGGACTGGGTGCCGTCGGGGGTGTCGAGCAGGGCGACGTCCTCGAAGCCCTCCGCGCGCAGCGCGTCTGCGACCCAGCCGGCCGCGTCCTCGCTGGCCGCGCGCGGGAAGTGGTCGAAGTCCGCGACCGAGGGGAAGGCCACCAGTTCCGCCAGCTCGTCCTTCGCGCGCGGCATCAGGGCCGCGACGGTCTCGGCGATCGGATTCGGCGACATGGGCACGCTCCAGGCAGGTACGACGTTGTGGGTACGAGGAGTGGTCGGGGGTACGCGTCCGGGAGGTCGGGCGCCGGTCCCCGGGACACGACTCGATCGCTGTCGATCCTGCCACAGCGGGGGCTCGCGGGCCCGCGCCGTAGGATGCGGTCGACAGCCACGGCGAACCGGACGAGCAGGAGCGGAAACACATCGTGAGCAGCGAGAACGCAGGCGACGCCGAGAGCTACGTGTGGGACGTCGTGGTGGTCGGCGCCGGACCGGCGGGCGCCTCGGCGGCCCACGCGGCCGCGACGGCGGGGCGCCGCGTCCTGCTCCTGGAGAAGGCGGAGCTGCCCCGCTACAAGACGTGCGGCGGCGGCATCATCGGCCCCTCCCGCGACTGCCTCCCGCCCGGCTTCGAACTGCCCCTCCAGGACCGGGTGTACGCGGTCACCTTCTCGCTGAACGGCCGCTTCGCCCGCACCCGCCGCTCCCGCCGCATGCTCTTCGGCCTCGTCAACCGCCCCGAGTTCGACCACGGCCTGGTCGAGGCCGCCCAGAAGGCCGGCGCCGAGCTGCGCACCGGGGCCGCGGTCACCTCCGTCGAGCAGCACGGCCCCGACGTCCCCGACCGCCGCACGGTCGCGGTGACCCTGCAGGGCGGCGAGACGCTGCTGGCCCGCGCGGTCGTCGGCGCGGACGGCAGCGCCAGCCGGATAGGAGCACACGTCGGCGTCCGGATGGGGCAGACGGACCTCGGCCTGGAGGCCGAGATCCCGGTCCCGCCCACGGTCGCCGAGGACTGGAAGGGCCGCGTCCTCATCGACTGGGGCCCGCTGCCCGGCAGTTACGGCTGGGTGTTCCCCAAGGGCGACACCCTCACGGTCGGTGTCATCTCCGCCAAGGGCGACGGCGCCGCGACCAAGCGCTACCTGGAGGACTTCATCGCCCGGCAGGGGCTGGCGGGGTTCGAACCGTCGGTCTCCTCCGGCCACCTGACCCGCTGCCGCACGGAGGACTCGCCGCTGTCGCGCGGCCGCGTCCTCGTCTGCGGCGACGCGGCCGGGCTCCTGGAGCCGTGGACCCGCGAAGGCATCTCCTTCGCCCTGCGCTCGGGGCGGCTGGCGGGGGAGTGGGCGGTCCGGATCGCCGAGGCCGGCGACGGGGTGGACGCCCGGCGGCAGGCGCTGAACTACGCCTTCGCAGTCAAGGCGGGCCTCGGGGTCGAGATGGCCGTCGGCCGCCGGATGCTGACGCTCTTCGAGCGCCGCCCCGGACTGCTGCACGCCACGCTGACCGGCGTGCGCCCCGCGTGGAACGCGTTCGCGCGGATCACCCGCGGCTCCACCACCCTGGGGCAGCTCGTGCGCAGCCACCCCACCGCGCAGCGCGCCCTGTCGGCCCTCGACCGGAGCGGACGCGGGGCGGGGGGCGAGGGCGGCGACGAGGCCCCCGCCGTCACGACGACGTCACGGTGATCCGGAAGACGGGGTGCCTGTGGGCCGCCGCGAGGAGCTCCTCGTCGGTGGACCTCGCGTCGACGTCGCCGAAGAAGCGGCCCACCTCCCAGCCCCACTTCTCCAGGTAGGTCCGCAGGATCACCGGCTTCTCGGCATCGGGGAGCTCGACTGCCGTGAACTCCCGGGTGCGGCGGCCGACCCGGAGCCGGCCGCCGCCGGCCGCCCGCAGGTTGCGCACCCACTCGGAGTGCCCTCGGGCCGACACCAGGTACGGGCCGCCCTCGTACGGGAGCGGGTTGACGGGGAGTCGGCGCCATTCGCCGCTCCTGCGGCCGAGCACGGACAGTTCCGCCGTCCCCGCGAGGCTCACGCCGCGCCGGGCGAGCCAACCGATCACCCCGTTGACCGCGTTGTCGAAGCGGCCCGGCCGGATGTAGTGCGTCGTCGTCACGCCAACCCCCCGTCGTTGTCGAGAGCAGTGCTCTCGCTTGACACGAGTATGGACGGAAGCGGTGCTCCAAAGCAAGAGCACTGCTCTCGTTCCGGTGCACCGATCCGAACGTGGGACACTGCTCTCCATGAGTAAGGAGCACGGCGTCATGGGCGCCCGCGAACGCGCCCGCACCGAGATCACCGCTTCGATCAAGGCCGAGGCCCGCCGCCAACTCGCCTCCGAGGGCCCCGCGAAGCTCTCCCTGCGCGCGGTCGCCCGCGAGCTCGGCCTGGTCTCCTCCGCCCTCTACCGCTACTTCCCCAGCCGCGACGACCTCCTCACCGCACTCATCGTCGACGCCTACGACGCCCTCGGCGCGGCCGCCGAAGCCGCTCTCGAGAGCTCACGGACCGCCCCCGCCCCCGCCCGCTGGTCGGCCGTCTGCGCCGCCGCCCGGACCTGGGCGCTCGCCCACCCGCAGGAGTACGCCCTCATCTACGGCTCCCCCGTCCCCGGCTACGCCGCCCCGCAGGCCACCGTCGTCCCCGCCTCCCGGATCGGGCTCGCCCTGATCGCCGTCGCCCGGGACGCCCACCGCGCCGGCCGGCTCGCCCTCCCGCGCGTCCCCGGCGACCTGCTCCCCGAGGCCCGCCGGATGAGCGCGGACTTCGCGCCCGACCTGCCGCCCTCCGTGGCCGTCACCCTCGTCGCCGCCTGGTCCCAGCTCTTCGGGCTGATCTCCTTCGAGCTGTTCGGCCAGTTCAACCGGGTCGTGGAGGCCCCCGAGGCGTTCTTCGCCCACGCCGTCCACCGCCTCGGCCGCGAGGTCGGCCTGCTCGACACCGGGCGCGGCGGCGCCGCGAACTGAGGCCCGCCGGGCACCCCGACGG
>NZ_JBHWZH010000021.1:0-60221 GCF_042728285.1 Streptomyces sp. NPDC060194
CCCGATCTCCTTTTTGGTGTGGTGTGGGGGGTTTTTTTTTTTTTTTAAATCCCACCCCTTGCCCCGGGGGGGGGGGGGGCGGGGGGGGGGGGGGCCCCCCCCCCCGCCCCCCCACCCCCTCATGGAGCCGCCCCGTGCCCCGCCCACGCCTGCGCCTGCGCAGACCCGCCTCCACGCTCGCGCTGTCCGCCCTCCTCGCCTCCTCCCTCACCGTCATCGCCGCGCCGACCGCGGCCCAGGCCGCCGACCCCCTCATCTCACAGGGGAGGACCGCCACCGCCTCCTCCTCCGAGGGCGCCGCCTACGCCGCCTCCCAGGCCGTCGACGGCAACCTCACCGGCACCCGCTGGGCCAGCCAGTGGTCCGACCCGCAGTGGATCCAGATCGACCTCGGCCAGAAGGCCGACCTGTCCCGCGCGCTCCTGACCTGGGAGGGCGCGTACGGCAAGGGGTACGAGATCCAGGCCTCGGACAACGGATCCGACTGGCGGACGCTGAAGAAGGTGACCGACGGCGACGGCGGCACCGACGACCTCGCCCTGACCGGCTCCGGCCGCTACGTCCGGATGCTCGGCACCGCCCGGCCCGGCGGCTACGGGTACTCGCTGTGGGAGTTCCAGGTCTACGGCTCGTTCTCCGACGACCCGCCGCCGCTGCCCGGCGGCGGCGCGGTCAAGGTCACCGGCGCCCAGGGCAACTGGCAGCTGACCGTCGGCGGGCAGCCCTACACCGTCAAGGGCCTGACCTGGGGTCCCGCGATCGGCGACGCCGGGAAGTACCTGCCGGACCTGAAGTCCATGGGCGTCAACACCATCCGCACCTGGGGCACCGACGGCGGCACCAAGCCGCTGCTCGACGCGGCGGCCGCGAACGGCATCCGTGTGGTCAACGGCTTCTGGCTCCAGCCCGGCGGCGGACCCGGCAGCGGCGGGTGCGTCAACTACGTGACGGACACCGCTTACAAGGCCAACATGCTCACCGAGTTCGCCAAGTGGGTGGAGGCGTACAGGAACCACCCGGCGACGCTGATGTGGAACGTCGGCAACGAGTCCGTCCTCGGGCTCCAGAACTGCTACAGCGGCGCGGAGTTGGAGGCGCAGCGCAACGCGTACACGAGCTTCGTCAACGACGTGGCGAAGAAGATCCACAGTATCGACGCGGACCACCCGGTCACCTCCACCGACGCGTGGACCGGCGCCTGGCCATACTACAAGCGCAACGCGCCCGACCTCGACCTGTACTCGATGAACGCCTACGGCGACCTCTGCAACGTGCAGCGGGACTGGGTGGCCGGCGGGTACACCAAGCCGTACATCATCACCGAGGGCGGCCCCGCGGGCGAGTGGGAGGTCCCGGACGACGCGAACGGCGTCCCGGACGAGCCCACGGACGTGCAGAAGCGCGACGGGTACACCAAGGCGTGGGAGTGCGTGACCGCGCACAAGGGGGTCGCCCTGGGGGCGACGCTCTTCCACTACGGCCTGGAGCACGACTTCGGCGGGGTGTGGTTCAACCTGCTCCCCGACGGGCTCAAGCGGCTGTCGTACTACGCGGTGAAGAAGGCGTACACCGGGTCGAACGCCGGGGACAACCTGCCGCCGGTCATCACGAACATGACCGTGACGCCGGCCGGATCGGCGCCCGCCGGGCGGGAGTTCACCGTCCGGGCGGACATCCGCGATCCCGAGGGCGACGCGCTGACGAACAAGATCTTCCTCAGCGGGAACTACGCGTCCGGTGACAAGCGGCTGGTCCCGGCCACGTTCCGGTCCACCGGCAACGGCACCTTCGCGGTGACCGCGCCGGCCAAGCTCGGGGTGTGGAAGGTCTACATCCAGTCCGAGGACGGCAAGGGCAACGCGGGCATCGAGACGAAGTCCGTCAAGGTCGTCGCGCCGCCGGTCGCGGGCACGAACATCGCCCAGGGCAGGGCGACCACCGCCTCCAGCTTCCAGGCGTCCTACGGCGACTGCCCCTGCAACCCCGAGAAGGCCACCGACGGCCGCGCCGACACCCGCTGGGCGAGCGACTGGAGCGACCCGCAGTGGCTGTCGGTCGACCTCGGCTCGCGGCAGCCGGTCCGCACGGTCCAGCTCGTGTGGGACGCGGCGTTCGCCAAGGCGTACGAGATCCGGGTGTCGGACGACGGGACCAACTGGCGGACCGTGCACAGCACGTCGGCGGGTGACGGCGACGTCGACACGATCGCGCTGAACGAGACCGCGCGGTACGTCCGCGTGCACCAGACGCAGCGGGGCACCGGCTGGGGCTACTCGCTCCACGAGTTCGGCGTCTACAGCTGACCGTTCGACCGGTGGGGGCGGCCGTCAGGGGCCGCCCCCGCTCCCCCCACCCCTCGAAGGAGACCGGGATGAGCACGGAGAGCACGGAAACGGCACGATCGCGGCGCAGGTCGCGCAGACTCATGGGACTACTGCTCGGCACGGCGCTGGCGGCGTCGGCGCTGGGCGTCGGGACGATCACGACGGCGGGCGCGGGGCAGGCGGACACGGCGCCGTCCGTGTCGGCCGGCCTGCACCGGGGGCACGTCGCCCCCGCCGCCGCGCCGGCGTTCGGCGACGACCCGGACGGTGACGGGTACATCCCCGCCGTCCCGCCCGTCACCGGCGTCACCCCCTCGGACGCCGAGCCGCCGACCGCGTACTTCCACGAGTTCCAGGCGAACTGCTCGGTCACCCACACCGCGCCGGACGACCCGATCGTCTACCCGGGCCAGCGCGGCGCGTCCCACGACCACACGTTCATGGGCAACCGGTCCACGAACGCGACCAGCGTCACGGCGTCGCTCTACGGGGGCGCGACGGCCTGCCTCGCGCCGGGGGACTCCTCGGCGTACTGGATGCCGTCGCTCTACAAGGGCGACAAGAAGATCCTGCCCATCGGGCCGCAGGTCATCTACTACAAGTCCGGCGTCACGGACTACCGCAGCGTCCGGCCGTTCCCGAAGGGCCTGCGCTACGTGGTCGGCAGCCCGACGCAGAGCGCCGCGGAGTTCCGCGCGCACAAGGGGTGGGTCGACGGCTGGGAGTGCGGCAACACCTCCGGCCTGCCGGACTTCCCGCAGAACTGCCCGGCCGGCACGCAGCTCAACCTCCGGATGCAGGCGCCGAGTTGCTGGGACGGGCGCAACCTCGACACCCCCGACCACAAGGCGCACATGTCCTACCCGGTGGTGAAGCCGGGCGGCAACATGGACGTCTGCCCGCCGAGCCACCCCGTCGCCCTGCCGATGATCGAGTTCAAGATGGCGTTCCCGGCGGACGGCGACATGTCGCAGGTCCGCCTCGCCAGCGGTCGCGGCTACTCGTTCCACTACGACTTCTTCAACGCGTGGCACGAGCCCACCCTCGCGGCGCTCGTCAACCACTGCGTCGTCGGCGGTCTGCAGTGCAATGCGCGCGGCTACGACGAGACCAAGCCCCACCGGGGCGCGGCGCTCACGGCGGACTACCGCCTGCCGTAGGCGGCCCGCGTGTCGGGAACGGCCGGTCCGAGCACCCGCTCGGGCCGGCCGTTCGCGTGGTGCGGTTGTGGTGCAACCTGGGGGTTGCGTCTCACGTCGGCGATGTGCAACCATGGGGTTGCACCTGATCGTGACGACGGAGGAGTTCGTGATGAGCGAGGACCGGATCGAGCGCGAGACCCTGATCGCCGCGCCTTTGGAGCGGGTCTGGACGCTGGTGGCGCAGCCCGGGTTCTGGGCGGCCGACAAGGGGACGCTGGACGGCACGGTGGCCAGGGAGGGGGAGACGCTGACGGTGAAGGACGAGGAGCACGGGGCGTACCCGGTGCGGGTGGAGAAGGTGCAGCCGCCGACGTACCTCGCGTACCGCTGGACCAGCGCGTTCCCGGGGGAGGAGCTGCGCGAGGACAACAGCACGCTGGTGGAGTTCACGCTGAGCGAGGAGGCCGAGGGGACGCGGCTGCGCGTCGTCGAGAGCGGGTTCGCCGCGCTCGCCGGCTCCGAGGAGCTGCGCGCCGCGTGCCACAAGGACCACACGGGGGGCTGGCCCATAGAGCTCGACGCGCTCCGGGCCCGTGCCGAACGGAAGGCGGCGTGACGGAGGAACGTCCCGCCGCAGCCGTCGACGGCGTCCTCGCGGCGCTGGCCGATCCGACGCGGCGGCAGCTGCTCGACCTCCTGGCCGCGCGCGGGTCGGCCACCGCGACGAGCCTGGCGGAGGGGCTTCCCGTCTCCCGCCAGGCGGTCGTCAAGCACCTCGCCGTGCTGGACGCCGCCGGGCTGGTGTCGGGCGGCCGCATCGGCCGCGAGGTCCGCTACGCGGTGCGGCCGGCCGCGCTCGACGCGACCGCCCGGTGGATGACCGCGCTCGCCGCCGACTGGGACCGGCGGCTGGCCCGCATCAAGCGCGTCGCCGAGGCGGCGGAGCGCGACCTGCCCCTCGAATGAAGGGAACCCCGATGGACACGTCGGCCCTCCGCGCCGCCTACGCCGCGCTCCTCGACGCGGCCGCCCTCCCCGACCTCGGCGAGGCGGCCGACGGCGGTTGGAACGCGGACCAGATCCTGGCCCACCTCCTGAGCGTCGACGCCTCCGTCGCGGCCGTCGCGCTGGGCGTCGTCGCCGGGGCGCGGCCTACCTTCGACAACCGGATCGCCCTCGACCCCTGGAACCTCGACCGCATCATCACCGAACACACGGGCCGCGCCGACCTGATCGCCCACGTCGGAAGCCAAGCCGGCCTCCTCTGCGACGTCGCCGACCGGCTGGGCGAGGAGTCCGCGTCCGTCCTGGTGCCGTCGCTCCTGCTGTCCGGGGACAAGCTGCTGCTCGATCAGCCCGTCCCCCTGTCGGCCCTGGTCGACGGCCTCGCCGAGGACCACGTCCCCCGGCACACGGAGCAACTCCTTGCCCTCCGGGCGGGGGCAGGCGGCTGAACGGGGGCGAACGGAGCGCCCGGCGCGCCTTCGGGGCGGCACGCGCGCGCCGAGGCCCGCGTGCGGGACGGCCGGTCCGGGCCCCGCTCGGACCGGCCGCTCGTCTGCGCGTCAGCGGCGCGCGTACGCCGTGAACGCGGCCCAGGCGTCGGGGGCGACGGTGAAGGGGGCGCGGGTGGTGTCCTTGGAGTCGCGGACGTGGACGGCAGTGGGGCGGAGGGCGACCTCGATGCAGTTGTCGCCTTGGTCGCCGCTGTAGCTGCTCTTGGACCAGGTAGTGTGCGATGCGCGTTGGACGATGGCGATCTCGATGCAGTTGTCGCCGCCGCTGCCGCTGTAGCTGCTCTTGAACCAGTTGAGTTCGGTGCTCATAGCGCTCCTTGCATCTGCTTCAGCAGGCCCACCGTGGCCTCGTGGCTCAGCGCCTGTGAGCGCATCTTGCCATAGCGCTGGAGCATGCCACTGACCACTTTCGGCTCTGCGAGGAGGGTGCTGCTGTCGTGCCCTTCGACATACCCGAACCAGCTGTTCGACGGCGTCTCGGCCAGGTACATCTGGCCGTCGACGCCTGAGTGGTCAGGCTGCCTGAGCGGCATCACCAGGATCTCCACGTTGCGCCGCCGCCCCTGCGCGAGCAGGTTGTCGATCAGTGCGGCGGTGACGGCGTCGCCACCCAACCGGCGCTCCAAGAGGCTTTGCTCGATCAAGAACGAGAAGGAGGTGTTGGGGCGCTCGGGCAGCAGGCGCTGCCGCTCCAAACGCGCAGCGACCTGGTGCTCGAACTGCGTCTCGGAGAGGGGCGGCAGACGCCGGTCGAATACAGCCCGGATGTACGCCTCCGGTTGCAACAACCCCGGTATCCCCCTGCACTCGTACGCGTACAGCGTGATCGCTTCCTCCTCGATCCCCGCCCACTGGAGGAACCACGACGCCAGCCCCGCCTTGCGCCGCAGGCTCTTCGCCGCGGCGGCAAGTACCTTTCCCGCGACCGGTCCGAGCACCTCCGCCGCCCGACCCGGGAGGTTCTCCGGCGGGAACCGCTTCCCCTGCTCGATCTTCGCGATGTACGCCGCCGAGTACCGCACCCGGGGCGCGAACTCCTCCTGGGTCAGCCCGTCCGCCTCCCGCAGGGTCTTGAGTACCGCGCCGAACGTCTGCAGGCCGGCGGACGCCTCGGGCTCCGCACCCGACCTCGTGCTGTCGTGGTCCACCGTCATCGCCGCCCCGCCCTCGCGCTCCGATCAACCTCCCCATGGTCACGGCCCGTGACCCACCCGGTCCAGAGCGTCAACCCATACAACCGGAACTGTATGGGCGCCGTTCCTGTCGACCGACCCGCCCCGCGCGGAACGCTGGACGCATGACAGCCCAGCGCCTCCAACCCCCGGCCACATCCCACGTGTTCGTCCAACGTTTCAGCGCCACCCGCCGCGGCGCCGCCCTCGCCCGCCGCCTCGCCGTGTGGCAACTCGACTCCTGGGGCGTCCCGTACGGCACCCCGCTGTCGGACACCGCCGCTCACCTCGTCGCCGAACTCGCCGCGAACGCCGTCCTCCACGGCCGCGTCCTCGGCCGGGACTTCGAGCTGCGCGTGGTGTACGACACCGACGCCGCCACCGTCCGCGTCGAGGTGTCCGACACCCACCCGCGCCGTCCGGACCCCGCCGGCGTCGTCGATCCGCACGCCGAAGGGGGCCGCGGCCTCGCCCTCGTGCAGGCCCTGTCGCGGGCCTGGGGCGTCTGCGACCGCCCCGGCCCGGGCAAGACCGTGTGGGCGGAGACCGCCGCACGGGGGGCCCGCGCGGGGGCGTGCGTAGGATCGCCTGTATGGGACTGCGACCCGTCATGGTGAACATCAAGGCCGTGGACCACGCGGCGGTGGGCCGGTTCTGGGCGGCGGCGCTCGGGTGGAACGTGTCCGGCGGGGGAGCGGGGGCGACGGCGGTGATGCCCGACGGGTTCGACTGGCTGGACCCGGTGGGTGTGTGCCTCGACGTGATCGCCGTGCCGGAGGCGGGGCCGGCGGTGAAGAACCGGGTGCACGTCGATCTCGCCACCGCCTCGCCCACCCACCAGGCGGAACTGGTCGCCCGCCTCCGGGCGCTCGGCGCGACGCCGGTCGACATCGGCCAGGGCGACGTGCCCTGGACGGTCCTCGCCGACCCCGAGGGCAACGTCTTCTGCGTGCTCGAACCCCGCGAGAGGTACCGGGACACCGGCCCGATCGCCGCGGTGGTCGTCGACTGCGCCGATCCGCGCGCCATGGCCCGCTTCTGGGGCGGGGCGCTGGAGTGGCCGCCGCACGAGGTGACCGACGACGGGGCGTCGCTGCGCTCGGCCGACCGCTCGGGCCCGTACCTGGAGTTCCTCCGCGTGCCCGACACGGGGCCCGCCCCGGACCGCGTCCACCTCGACCTCGTTCCGCGCCCCGGCGACGACAAGGACGCCGAGGTCACCCGCCTGCGCACGCTCGGGGCCGCCGACCTCGCCATCGGTCAGGGCGACGTCCCCTGGACGTGCCTGACCGACCTCGAGGGCCACGCGTTCTGCGTTCTCGCCCGTCCCTGAGGGTCTACGAGGCGACGTCGACCCCGTACCCCCGCACCAGTCCTTCGAGCCCGTGGTCGTAGCCCTGGCCGACGGTTCGGAAGCGCCACAGGGGGCCGCGGCGGTAGAGCTCGGCGAGCAGGAGGGTGCGCTCGGTGGTGGCCGCGTCGAGGGTCGCGCGGGCGAGCGGCGCGGCGCCGGGGCCGGGCGCGGCGGCGACCTGGACCGCGCCGACGTCGCCGAACGTCGCCGCTCCGTCCACCGACGCGGCGACGACGACCCGTCGCGCGGAGGGCGGCAGGTTGGCGAGGTCGAGGGCGACGGTCTGCTCGGCGGGCCCGTCGGTCAGGAGGCGCACGGTTCCGGCGGGGTTCTCGGGCGCGCCGAAGAAGACGAGGTCCTGGTCGCAGGAGACCTGCTCGTCCTCGTCGAGGACGAGCGCGACGACGTCGATGTCGCAGGCCTTCTGCGACTCCCAGCCCGCGGTGACGTGCCAGACGGGCGCGCTCCCGGGCGTCACCGGCAGGTCGACGACGCCGCCGCGCGGCAGGACGAGCGGGTCGGCGCCCGGGCCGTCGCGGCGCGCGCCCGGGAGCGGCGCCGTCGGGAGGGGCGCGGCCGCAAGGGGCGCGGACAACCACGCCTCGGGGTGCACCGGGATCTCCAGCGCGGTGATCCGCTTCATCCGCCGGTCGTGCTGCCCGTCCCGGAGCAGGACGACATCGGTGACGCTCGCCGACAGGTTGATCGCCGCGGACGCGCCCAGCTCGACGACCCGGGTGCGCGCGGCCACCGCCTCGGCGTGCAGGCCGCCGAGGACGAGGACGCGCCGCTGTCCGAGAGGCCGCGCGTCCGTCCGTACGACGGCGGAGGCCGGAAGACCGGGTGCGGGTGCGGGTGCGGGTGCGGCGTCGGCGACCGGCCGAGGCGTGGGCTGCGGCGCCTGTCGCGGAACATCTGCCGCCGGTGCAGGCGCGGTTCCCTCGTGCGGCTGCCCCTCCCGGACGTCACCGAGCAGCCGGAGGAACGTCAACTCGTCGATCACCGGAACGCCTTCGGCCTCCGCGCGCCGCGCCTTCGCCGAGAACGAGGGCGCGTTGGTGACCAGCACGCTGGTGTGCCGGCTGACGGACCCCATGACGTTCAGACCCGCGGCCACCGCGCGCCGCGTCAACTCCGCCCGGCTGTTCGCCGTCTCGCCGGTGATCGCGACTTTCATCCCCTGCCGCAGCGGTCCTCCCGGTGCCATCCGACCCGGATTCCGGTACGCGCAGGGCGTCTTGGGGGGCTGCGGTGTGAACGTCGGCTCCGCCCGCGGGGGGCAGGCCACCAAGGGCAGCGGCAGGTCGAGCCGCGCCGCCTCCCGCAGCGAACCGCGCAGGATGCCGGACAGCACGCGGGCGTCGTCCAGCGCGTCGTGGGCCCGCTGCTGGGGGACGCCGTAGTGCGCGGCGAGCGTGCCCAGCCGCATGTCGGCGGTCGGCGGGTCCATCTGGCGGTTCAGTGCGAGCGTGCACAGGCGTCGGGCCACCGGCAGGGGCTTGCCCGCGCGGGCGAACTCGTGGGCCAGGAAACCGTAGTCGAACTGGGCGTTGTGCGCGACCATCACACGATCGGTGAGCAACTCCGCGATCCTGGCCGCCACATGGCCGAACGTCGGCGCGCCCGCCAGCCGCTCCGCCGTGAGCCCGTGCACCTCCACCGGGCCCGGGTCGCACCCCGGGTTCAGCAGGGTGGAGAACTCGCCGGTCTGCCGCCCGTCCGCCCCGAGCGTCACCACGGCTATGGACAGCACCCGGTCCCTGCGCGCCACCAGGCCGGACGTCTCGACGTCCACGAGCGCCCAGTCGTGCGCGTATTGCAGGGGGAAGAGGCCGGAGTCGTCCAGCGGTGCGGCGAGGGTCATGCCCGCAAGGATGGGTCGCCGTTCTTCGCGGCTTCAACCGGAATGCCGGTTTGCCTGCATATGCGGGGGGAAAGTGTGCGGAACGGGGATGGGGAGGGAACCGTTCCGCTGCGGTGGGCGTCCGGGAGCCGCTTCACTGGGGGCATGGAACTCGTCGCGCCACCGGCCGTGTGGTCTCCCCGCCACCACGGAGCCGGCACCAAGTCGGCCGCGGGGCAGTGCACATGGGGCGCGCCGTGCGGCGCCGAGGCCGTCTGGAGCGTGCACGTCGCCGACCGCGGCGGCGAGAGCCGGCGGGCGGCGTGCGAGGAGCACCGTGCGGCGTCGCCGGTGCTCAGCGCGCTGCCGCCCGCGACGGGGCCGGCGGGCTGAGCCGGCGGCCCGCACTGCGGCGCAGTCGGCCCGTACGCCGGCTCCTCGGGTCCTCTGATGGGGCGGGCCCGGTGGCCGCGCGCTCCCGCACGAGCGCGCTCCGACCCGGGCGCCGCCCCCTCCCGCGCCCCCGCCTCAGCCCTCGGCCGTCAGCGGGGCGTACGCGTCCGGGCGGCGGGTGGTCAGGAAGGGGAACAGCTCCAGCCAGTCGCGGCGCGCGTCGAGGTCGAGGTCGGCGACGAGGACGGCGGGTTCGTCGCGCGGGGCCTGCGCGAGGACGCGGCCGTAGGGGTCGACGATGAACGAGCTGCCGTAGAAGACCAGGCCCTCCTCCGCGCCGATGCGGTTCGGGACGACCATGAACGTCGCGTTGGCGATCGCGTTGCCGGTGATCACCTTCTGCCACAGCGGCTGGGTGTCGAAGCCGGGGTGGCCGGGCTCGGAGCCGATCGCCGTCGGGTAGACGAGGACGTCCGCGCCGGCGAGGGAGTACGCGCGGGCCAGCTCGGGGAACCACTGGTCCCAGCAGGTCGGCAGGCCGAAGTTCGCCTCGTCGACCTTGACCAGCGGGAACGCGTCGTCCCCGGCCGGACCCTGCCGGAACCACTGGTCCTCGTAGTAGCCCTCGGTCACCGGGATGTGCGTCTTGCGGGTGCGCTGGGCGAGCGTGCCGTCGGGGGCGACGAGGATCGCCGTGTTGTAGCCGAGGCCGTCGTCCTCGCCGCCGGGGGCCGCGGCCCGCTCGTACAGCGAGGCGTGCACGTAGAGCCCGAACTCGCGCGCGGCCTCCGCGGCGAAGGTGAACGTCGGGCCGGTGAGCAGCTCCTCCGGGTCGGCCGGGGCCGGGTGGTCGGCCTTGCGGACGACCGCGAAGTACGGCGAGAGCGTCAGCTCCTGCAGGCACACCACCCGCGCGCCCTCCTGCGCCGCGAGGCGGATCCCCTCGCGCAGCGCCGCGCGGTGCTCGGCCGGGTCGCGGTGCCAGCGCGTCTGCACGGCGGCGACCCGCAGCGGGGTCCGCTCGGCGTCGCGGGTGCGGGCGGGGGAGGCGGGCGGGGCGTACGCGGTGATCAGGCGCATGGGGGTTCCTGACGGGGGTGCGGGGCGTCGGGGCGACGCGGGGGGCGGGGGGCGGGGGGCGGGGGTGCGGGTGTGCCGGGATGCCGGATGCCGGAACGTTCCGGCACGGTCGAATGTAGGTCATGCCGGAACGTTCCGGCAAGGCCTGGCCGGTACGTCTAGACTTCGTGACCGTGACCCCCCGCCCCGCCACCCTCCTCGACGTCGCCCGCGCCGCCGGTGTCTCCAAGAGCACCGCGTCCGACGCGCTGCAGGGCTCGGGCCGGGTCGCCGACGGCACCCGCGACCGGGTGCGGGAGGCCGCCGCGCGCCTCGGCTACCGCCCCAACAGCGCGGCCCGCCGACTGCGGCGCGCGAGCACGGGCGCGGTCGGCCTGCACCTGCCGCGCACGGCGACGCGGCTCGACTACTACATGAAGCTCGCGTTCGGCGCCGCCGCCCGCGCCCAGGAGGCCGGGTACGACGTCGTCCTGCTCGCCCCGGGCACCACCGACCGCATCGCCTCCCGCGTCGACGGCCTGCTCGTCATCGACCCCGAGCTCGACGACCCCGCCGTCCCCGCCCTGCTCGCCGCGGGCGTCCCCGTCGTCACCGGCGAGCGCTACCTCGGCCCGGCGTCCGCCCCCACGGGGGCCGTCGTCATCGACAACGCGGCCTCCCTGACCGCCCTCCTGGACCACGTCCGCGAGCGCGGCGCCCGCCACCCCGCCCTGCTCGCCCCCGCCGACACCTCCGCCTGGGCCGCCGCCCTGCGCGCCACCGCGGCCGACTGGTCCCGCGCCCACGCCACCCCCGTCGCCGTGCGCACGGTCTCCTTCGCCGCGACCCCCGACGAGGCCGAGCGCGCCACCCTCGCCCTCCTCTTGGAGGCCCCCTCCGTCGACGCCGTCGTCTGCGCCCCCGACGGCGCGGCCCCCGGCGTCGTCCGCGCCGCCTCGGCGCTGGGGCGGTCCGTCGGCGACGACCTCCTCGTCGCCGCCTGCGTCGACGGCCCCACCGCCCGCGCCACCACCCCGGCCCTCACCGCGGTCGACCTCCACCCGGACGCCTACGGCCACGCCTGCGCCGACCTCCTGTGCGCCGTCCTCACTGGGCACACCCCCGCGGACACGGTCCGCACCCACGCCTGGACGCTGGAGGTCCGCGCCTCGACGCACGGGCGCGGCTGAGGGGGCCCGCCGGGTGCGGGGCGCGGCGCTGTGCCGTGCGGTGCCGTGCCGTCCCGGAAATTCCGTCGCTCCCGCCGGCCCGCCACCCTAGGCTCGCGCGGATGACCTCCCCCTGGACGAACGAGGCCGCGATCGGCCGATGGAACACCGGCACCACCGTCGAGGCGATGGAGGCGACCGCCGATGACGGGGACTTCGCCAAGCGCCACCTCGTCAACCCCGACCTCCTGCGCCTCCTCGGCGACGTGCGCGGCCGCAGGGTCCTGGACGCGGGCTGCGGCAACGGGTACTTCAGCCGCATGCTCGCCGAGCGCGGGGCCTTGGTGACGGGCGTCGAGCCGACGGACCGCATGGTCGCCTTCGCCCGCGGCAAGGAGGCCGAGCTCCGGCAGGGCGTCACCTACGTCCAGGCGGACCTGACCCGACTCCCCGACCTCGGCGACCCCTTCGACGCCGTGGTCTGCAGCATGGTCCTGATGTCGATCCCCGACTGGAAGCCCGCCATGCGCGCCTGCGTCGAAGCCCTCCGACCGGGCGGCCGCTTCGTGTTCGCCCTCGTCCACCCCGCCTTCGAGCACCTCCTGGAGACCTGGCGCGAGCACGGCCACCACCGCCGGCACCGCTACCTCACGGAGTACGAGATCCCCGGCCCCACCGCCCCCGACTTCCACCGCCCGCTCTCGGCCTACCTCAACGAACTCGCCTCCCTCGGCTGCCGCATCCGCGAACTCGCCGAACCCGCCCTCGCCCCGGCGGCCGCCGCCGAGGCCACCCCGACCACCCCCGGCATCGACGCCTACGTCCACCTCCCGAACTTCCTGCTCGTCTCGGCGGACGCACCCGCCTGATCCTCGTGGGGCGGCAGGCAACGGGAGGCTGCGCCCCGCAGAAGCCGGCGCGGACGATCAGCCTGATCTGATGGGGCTTCTCTCCTGGCCGCTCGTCCATCGAGTCGTCTCCCCCTGGCGCTGTCCTCCCACCCGTGGGCGAGAGGGCAGACGCCTTCGAGGCGCGTGTCACGATGAACGCGCCTACAGGCTCCGGTAGACGTCGCGACGGTTGGCGACCGCTAGAACCCAGAGGATCAGCTCGCCGTCCTCGACGGTGTAGACAGCGCGGTAGTCGCCGATCCGCAGGCGCCAGCGGGCGTGGTGTCCCTGGAGTGCTCTGATGTCGAAGGCCGACGTGTCGCCGCTGTCCAAGGCGCGCTGGAGTTCGGTCAGGCGATGGAGGATGCGAACGGCGTCGGAGCGGGGGACCTTCAGCAGATCCCGCTGGGCGTGCGGGGTGAACCGCGTGACGTGTCCCACGGCGCTAGGCGTTTCGCGTCCGCAACAGCTCGGCCATCTCCTCGAAGGAGACCGACCCCGCCGTACCCTCCGCCTCGGCCTGGTCGGCGAGCCGGTTCAGCCACGCGTCCTCGCCCTGCTCGGCGAGCCGCTGCAGCCGCCGGTACTCGTCGATGTCCACCAGCACGGCCTCCGCCTTGCCGCGGCGGGTGATGACGGTGGGAGTGTCGTCGCGCCGGGCGCGGTCTATGACGTCCGCAAGGTGACTCCGGACCTCGGCCATGGATGCCACTACAGGCTCACTCATGTAACAAATGTAGCGGATGTACATCTGTTGGTTTCAGTCATCCGCGGTCGGTGTCGCCTACCGGTTGATCCGGAGTCGGCCCGGCGCCCGCTCGGGTACGGGGCCGGCCGGTCGCTGAGGAGAGGGGAGCGAACCGATTCTTGCGCCGGCGAAGGCCCGGGGGGGGGGGCAGGCGGGCGCGGACGCGGGTCGGGAAGGCGCTTGTCCTGAACTCGCCCGGCTCGGCGACGGATCCTCCGTCGGCCGACATCGCGCCTGGTGGGGAGTGGTGTGCGCCCCCGGCAGGACTCGAACCTGCGGCCAAGCGCTTAGAAGGCGCCTGCTCTATCCACTGAGCTACGGGGGCCGGTGGTGGCCTGGCCGGGCTGCGGGCCAGGGGTGTGCCGGGTGGACCTTGCCGGGACAAGGATAGGGCTCCGGTTTCCGTGCCCCGGTCGCTTCGCCCCCGTGGAGCGGTGTGGAGGTTCGGTGAAGCGGTCCCGATAATCGCAGGCAGGTACGAATCGTGCACCGCTTTTGACGCCCCGCGCCTCTGGTGTTGTGCACTCGTTATGCCTGCGCCCCCCGTCGTCCCATCTGTCCGGGCGCGTCCCGGTGGGCGAGGGGGCTGATCTTCCCGGGTGATCGGCGCGCTGGAATGCTTATACGCTTCAAAAAATGGACAAACGCGGGCATTCTGCACGTGTGGTGACCTTGGACGTACGGCCTCAGCTGCTCGATGCACTCTCCGCCCTGCGCGACCGCGTCGCCGCGGCACGCTTCCCGCTGCCGCTGGCCGGGGCCGAACGCGCCCGGATGAACCGGGCGGAACTCCTCGCCCAGCTCGACGACTACCTGGTACCCCGGCTGCGCCGCCCCGACGCCCCGCTGCTGGCCGTCGTCGGCGGCTCCACCGGGGCGGGGAAGTCGACGCTGGTGAATTCACTCGTTGGGCGGCAGGTCAGCGAGGCGGGCGTGCTCCGCCCCACCACCCGCACACCCGTCCTGGTGTGCCACCCGGACGACCACCACTGGTTCGCGAACCTGCGGGTCCTGCCCTCCCTGGAGCGCCGCTGGGTGCCCCACCAGCTCGCCGTCGAGGCCGACGACCCCGACGACGGCGGCGACGGCGAGGGCGACCCCGAGCAGCGGTCGCTGCGCATCGAGACCGCCGAGACGCTCCCGCGCGGACTCGCGATCCTCGACGCCCCGGACATCGACTCCCTGGTCGACGAGAACCGCTCGCTGGCCGCGCGGCTGCTGTGCGCGGCCGACGTCTGGGTGCTCGTCACCACCGCCGCCCGGTACGCCGACGCCGTCCCCTGGCACCTGCTGCGCACCGCGAGGGAGTACGACGCGACGCTCGTCGCCGTGCTGGACCGGGTGCCGCACCAGGTCGTCGCCGAGGTCTCCCGCCGGTACGGGGCCCTCCTGGACAAGGCCGGCCTGGGCGGCGTGCCGCGGTTCACCGTCCCCGAGCTGCCCGAGTCCGCGGCCGGCAGCGGGCTGCTGCCCGGCAGCGCGGTCGCCCCGCTGCGCGACTGGCTCACCCGGCACGCCCAGGAGCCCGGCCCCCGCCGGCAGGTCCTCGACCGCACCGCGCGCGGCCTCATCGGCTCGCTCGACGCCCGACTCCCCGAGCTGGCCGGCGCGGTCGCCGCGCAGTACGCCGCCGTCGTCCGGCTGATGACGGCGGTGGAGGACGCCTACGAGCGCGAGCACGCGGTCCTGCGCCGCCGGCTGCGCTCCGGAGCGCTGCTCTCGGGGGACGCCCTGGGCGTCTGGCGGAGCTTCCCGCACGACAGCGCGCCGCTGGAGCTGACCGACGCGCTGACGGAGGCGCTCGCCGCACTGCTGCTGTGCGCCGTGTGCGCGGCGGACGAGCGGGCGGCGGCCGGGTGGACCAAGGAGGCCGCCGCGAGCGGCCTGCCGCCGGTGGAGGGCGAGGCGGAGGCCGAGGGCACCGCGGACCGGATCGGGATCGCGGTACGGCGCTGGCGGCGGATCGTCGACGAGTTCGTGGAGGAGGAGCTGCGGGGGCCCGACGCCCCCGACCCCGACACCGTCGGCGCGCTCCTGCTCGCCGCGCTGCTCGGCGGGCGGCGGGCCCGTACGGCCGGCGACCGGCTGGCCGAACTGGTCGGCGCGCAGAGCGCCGTACGGCTGCGGGACCGCGGCGCGCGGTCCCTGGACGAGTACCTGGACCGCGTGCTGCACGCCGAGCGCGACCGTCGGCTCGCGCCGCTCGACGCCCTGGACGTCGTCGTGCACCCGCAGGCCGAACTCATCGCCGCCCTCTCGGCGGTGCGCAAGCAGTAGTCCGCGCGCAGGGGCGGTCGCGAGAACGCGAGCCCTCGTCAAGCGCGATGACGGACGACGGACGACGGCGGGAGCCGGGAAGCAGGGAGAAGCGGCGTGGAGAGTGCGGCGAGCGAGGGCAGGACCCCCCAGGCGAACGGGGGAGGGACGGCCGTCCCCGTGGGGGCTGGACCGGGCGACGACGGTTCCAGGGGCGACGAAGGTGCGGTCCGGGCGGGGGAGTGGTCGGGCGGAGTCGCGCAGGACGTGCTCCGCGCGGGGGGCCGACCGGTCGACGGCGGACCCGGTGACGACCGCGCGGACGGCGACCGGACCGGCGCGCCCGCTCCCCGCCCCGGCTGGGACGACGGCCTGATCGCCCGCCGCGCCTCCCCCTCCGAGGAGTCCGCCCGGAGCATCGCCGCCCCGGCGGCCCCGGACGCCGGCATCTCCGGCGAGTCGGCCCGCACCCCGGGCCCCCGGGACCCCGCCCCGCGCGCCCCCCGCGAGGCCGCCGCCCGGCGCGACGGCGGACCGGAGTCCGCAGGCATCCTCCGCGGCTCCGAGGCGGCCCGGATCGAGGCCCTCAAGGAGCTCGTCGGCCTGTCGAGGACACGCCTCGAGGGCGACACCCTCGCGGAGGCCGGGCGCGTCCTCGACGAGGCCGCCGCGCGGGGCAGGCTCTCCGCCGACCACACCGTCGTCGCCCTCGCCGGAGCGACCGGCAGCGGCAAGTCAACGCTGTTCAACGCGCTCGCCGGGACGCAGATCTCCGAGGCGGGCGTCCGGCGGCCGACGACGTCCGCGCCGATCGCCTGCAGCTGGTCGGACGGGGCGGCGGGACTGCTCGACCGGCTCGGCGTCGCCGGGCGGCTGCGGCGCCGACCGATCCTCGGCGCGTCGCCCGACCCGCAGCTGCGCGGGCTCGTCCTGGTCGACCTGCCCGACCACGACTCGGCGGTCACCGCCCACCGCGACGAGGTCGACCGGGTGCTGCGCCTCGTCGACGCGGTGATCTGGGTCGTCGACCCGGAGAAGTACGCCGACGCCGTCCTGCACGAGCGCTACCTGCGGCCGATGGCCGGCCACGCGGAGGTCACGTTCGTCGTCCTCAACCAGATCGACCGGCTGGCCCCGGAGGCGGCGGACGCCGTCCTGGACGACCTGCGGCGGCTCCTGGACGACGACGGCGTCGCGCTCGGCGAGCACGGGGAGCCCGGGGCGCACGTCATGGCGCTGTCCGCGCTGACCGGCGAGGGCGTCGGGGAACTGCGCGAGGTCCTGGGCCAGTTCACGCACGAGCGGGGCGCGCCGGCGCGCCGGATCGCCGCCGACCTGGACGCCGCGGCGGCCGGGCTGCGGCCCGTCTACGTGGCCGAGGGGCCGACCGGGCTCAGCGAGTTCGCACGGGAGCGGTTCGCCGACCGGCTCGCGGAGGCCGTCGGCGCGGTCGCGGTCGGCCGGTCGGCCGAACGGGCGTGGCGCCGCAACGCGGGCCTGGCCTGCGGGACGCCGTGGCTGCGGTTCGTCCGGGAGTGCGGCGGTGAGCGCTGGGCGGGCCGGAGCGGGAGGGCGGCGGCCGTCGCTCCGCGCGGGGCGGCGGGGGAGGGCGCGGCGCACGCGGGCGGCGACGGCGCGCAGGAGCGGCCGGCGGCCCGGCAGCAGGTGGAGCAGGCCGTCCGGGAGCTGGTCGCGGAGGCCGGGCACGGCCTGCCAGGGCCGTGGGCGCAGGCCGTGCGGGAGGCCGCCGCGCGGGGCGCGGAGGAGCTGCCCGAGGCGCTCGACGAGGTCGCGGTGACCGCGGAGAAGCGGCGCGGAACGCCGCCGCGGCCGAGCTGGTGGGCCGGCGCGGTCCTCACGCAGACCCTCATGGCGGTCCTCCAACTCCTCGGCGTGCTCTGGCTCGTCGGCCAGGTCGCCGGTGCGCTCGCCCCCGAGCTGATCGGCCCCTTCGTGCTCCTCGCCGCGGGCACGGCGGGCGGCCCCCTCGCCGAGTGGGTCTGCGCCCTCGCCGCCCGCGGACCCGCCCGCCGCTACGGCGCGGAGTCCGAACGCCGCCTGCGCGACGCGGCCGCGGGCTGCGGCCGGGCCCGCGTCCTCGACCCCGTCGCCGCGGAGCTCCTGCGCTACCAGGAGGTCCGCGAGCAGTACGGCACCGTCGCCGGCCCCACCACACCCCTCCCGGGCCTCCCGGGCCCGGCGGCACCCGCCGCGGCGGTCGGCGCGGATCTCCGCAGGGGGTGACCGCCGCGCGGGATCGGGTGGCCGCCGCCCTGACCGGAGCGGCCGTCCGAGGGGGCTGACCGCGACCGCTGGTCAGCGAGCCCGGCCCGCCCGGCCAGTGCGGTGGTCTCACCCGGCCGGGTGGCCGAGTTGTCCACAGGTCGCCGCCCGTCCACAGCCCCGCGCGCGGCCTCGCGGAGCCGGGCAGTCTGAGGTCTCCACCCGCTCCCGGACCACGGGGCGGGGGAGACGGACAGCGCCCCGCCGACGGGGGCGGGCGCGTACGGACGGGGGAGACGGACATGCACAACGACACGATGGTGACGCTGGTCGGACTGGTGGCCACGGAGCCGGTCTACGGCGGGTCGGCCTACGGGGGCGCCGCCCGCTTCCGCCTCGCGGTCACCCCCAGACGCTGGGACCGCGAGAAGGAGACCTGGTTCGACGGCCACACGAGCTACTACACCGTGTGGGCGCCGAAGGCGCTGGGGGTGAACGTCGCCGCCTCGGTGTCGGTCGGCGAACCGGTCCTCGTGCGGGGTCGGTTGAAGGTCAAGGAGGACAACTACGACGGGCGGCGGGGGAGTTCGGTCGAGATCGACGCGGTGGCCGTCGGCCACGACCTGGCACGGGGCACCTCGGACTTCCGGCGGGTGACGCCGGGTCGGCCGGGCGCCGGGGAGAGCGGCGCATTCGGCTGGCCGGAAGGGGGTGGGACGCCACCGGAGCCCGGTGCGAGGGCCGCGGTGCTGCCCGGGCCCGTGCCCGAACCGGTGCCGGTTCCGCCGTTCTGAAAGTCCGAGGGACGGACGGGGGTTCGAGGGGGGTTCGTCGGGCACACGGGGGCAGGGTGGACCGCTCTGCGGAGTCGCGGGCGCCGGGCTCGGACAAGTGCGCGGCGATAACGATTGCGACGCGGATCGAGCGAAGATCCCGATTGGCCCGAGTTGGGGTGCGGGGCGTCTTCGTAGGATGCCAGGGGTGGGGCAGGGGAGCGCAGTGGGCCGTGCGGTGGGGCCGATGCGTTTGAACAGGGCCTGCCGGAAGGGGAGTTCGGTGTTCTCAGCGTCATCCGCAGCCGCGGCGGCGGAGGTTGTACGCGGGGCCGTCGCACCGGGGCGGTTCGGTCGGGGGCGGCTCGCGCGGGTCGGTACCGGGCGGCTGGCCGGCGCGGCGCTCGCCGCCCTGCTGACGGTCGCGGTCCCTGGCGCGGCGGCCGTCGCCGCCCCGCCGGCGGACGCGGCGGCCGACCGCCCGGGCCCCCAGCGCACCGGCGCCTCCGCGGTCCTCGGCGACCTGAAGACCTTCGGCGCGGCGGTCGTCCGGGACCACGGCACCGAGACGCGGCTACCGGCCGGTCTCTTCCAGATGGCCGTCGAAGGCGGCGGCACCCTGCAGACCTACGGCCTCGACCCCCGCACCCCCGTGCAGAGCGAGGCCCGCTACCAGGAGACCCCCTGGCGCGGCACCTCCCTGCACGGCAACGCGAACGCCGGCCGCATCCGCTGGATCCTCCACAACTCCTACCCCCAGGTGAACGACCTCGCGGCGCTGGCCAAGCGCTCCGGCGTCCCCGCTCTCAGCGAGGAGGAGGCCGCAGCCGGAACCCAGGTCGCCGTCTGGCGCTACGCCGCGGCCGACGGGACGGGCATCACCGTCGAGGCCCTCGCCCCCCGCGCCGAACGGTTGGCCGACTTCCTGGTGGCCCGGGCCAAGCGGCTCCCCGAGCCGAGGGCGACCCTGTCCCTCGACTCCCCGGCGATCTCCGGCACGACCTCCGCACCACCGGCCGTGACGGGCGCGTCGGCGGCGGGCGCGACGGCGGACGGCGGGAGCCGCACCGCGGAAGACGCCTCGGGGAGCGGGGGGACGGGCGACCTCGCCCACCGGTTCGGGCCCGTCACCGTGCGGACGAGCGCCCGGACGGTGAGCGTCGCACCGGCCGAGGAGTCCGCTGCCCAGGGGATACGCGTCGTCGACGGCAACGGCCGCCAGGTGCAGACCGCCCGCGACGGCAGCCGGCTCTACTTCGAGGTGCGGCCCCGCACGGAAGCCCCCGAGGACGCGAGCGACGACGCGGCCGGCGACGCGAGCGACGACGCGGACGGCTCCGCGGCGGCGGAGGACGGCACCGGAGCGGACCCGGCCGCGGCCGCCCCCGCCGCGAAGGGCGGCGACGGAGGCGCGGCGGACGACCCGGCCGGTACGGACGCCTCCGCCCGCAAGGGCGGGCCCAGCGCCGGCGGCGCACCCGTCGCCCCGGAGACCGCCGGCCCCGACGGAACCACGGGCCCCGACGGAAGCGCCGACCCCGACGAGGCCGCCCCGAGCACCCCCCGCGCCCCCGCAGCCGGGACCGCCGCGCTGACCGTGCAGGCCTCCACCCCCGTCCCGGTCGGCCGCGCGTTCACCTCCGAGTCGCGCAGCCAGACCCAGGTCCTGGCCGGCTCCAGCGGGACCGCGGTGACCGCGACCGCCACCGTCCGCTGGGCGCCCGGGGGCGCGATACCCGCGGTCGTCGCCGAGGAGGACTGCGACGTCGCCGGCGTCGGGGTCACCGTGGCCAACGCGGGGGACGAGCCGTTCGCCTTCGAGGTCGCCGGGATGGCCGGCACCGCGGCCCCGGGCGAGCGGACCTCGACCACCGTCCCGGTCGTCGAGGACAGCGGCTACGACTTCGCCGTCACCGGGCCCGACGGCTTCGAGCAGCGCTTCGAGGGCGTCCTGGACTGCGCCCCCGCCGGCGGCGTCGCCACCGCGGCCGGCACGGGCAAGGGCGAGGGCCTCGCCCCTCAGGCGGCCCCGAAGGCGGCGGATGGAGCCGGGAAGAAGGCCGCCGTCGCGGAGCAGGACGCCGACGACCTCGCGACGACCGGCGCCTCGGACACCACCGGCACCGTGCTCGTCGTCGCCATCGCCCTGCTGTCGGCCGGCGTGCTGCTGCTGGTGCTGAAGCGCAACAAGCGGGAGTGACGCCCGCCCGCCGGGAACCCGGTCCGACCTACTCATTTCCGTACGGGGACGGCCGTACGGCAGACTGGGGTGCATCTGCCCACCCATCGATCTGCCGGACGGTTTCTCTTGGCTGAGTACATCTACACCATGCGCAAGACGCGCAAGGCGCATGGCGACAAGGTGATTCTCGACGACGTCTCCTTGAACTTCCTGCCGGGCGCGAAGATCGGTGTGGTCGGCCCGAACGGCGCCGGTAAGTCCACCGTGCTGAAGATCATGGCGGGCCTGGAGCAGCCGTCCAACGGCGACGCCTTCCTCTCGCCCGGCTTCAGCGTCGGCATCCTCATGCAGGAGCCGGAGCTCGACGAGTCCAAGACCGTCCTGGAGAACGTGCAGGACGGCGCCGCCGAGACGATGGCGAAGCTCAAGCGCTTCAACGAGGTCGCCGAGCTGATGGCGACCGACTACTCCGACGAGCTGCTCGAGGAGATGGGCCGGCTCCAGGAGGACCTGGACCACGCCAACGCCTGGGACCTCGACGCCCAGCTCGAGCAGGCCATGGACGCCCTCGGCTGCCCGCCCGGCGACTGGCCGGTGACCACCCTCTCCGGTGGCGAGAAGCGCCGCGTGGCGCTCTGCAAGCTGCTCATCGAGGCGCCCGACCTGCTGCTCCTCGACGAGCCCACCAACCACCTCGACGCCGAGTCGGTCAACTGGCTGGAGCAGCACCTCTCCAAGTACCCGGGCGCCGTGGTCGCCGTGACCCACGACCGGTACTTCCTCAACAACGTCGCCGAGTGGATCCTCGAGCTCGACCGCGGCCGCGCCCACCCCTACGAGGGCAACTACTCGACCTACCTGGAGAAGAAGCAGGCCCGCCTCAAGGTCGAGGGCCGCAAGGACGAGAAGCGGCAGAAGCGCCTCAAGGAGGAGCTGGAGTGGGTCCGCTCCAACGCCAAGGGCCGCCAGACCAAGTCCAAGGCCCGTCTCGCCCGGTACGAGGAGATGGCCGCCGAGGCGGACAAGATGCGGAAGCTGGACTTCGAGGAGATCCAGATCCCGCCGGGCCCGCGCCTCGGCTCGATCGTCGTCGAGGTGAACAACCTCTCCAAGGCGTTCGGTGACAAGGTCCTGATCGACGACCTGTCGTTCACCCTCCCGCGCAACGGCATCGTCGGCGTGATCGGCCCGAACGGCGCCGGTAAGACCACGCTGTTCAAGATGATCCAGGGCCTGGAGACGCCGGACTCCGGCTCGATCAAGGTCGGCGAGACCGTCAAGATCAGCTACGTCGACCAGAGCCGCGCGAACATCGACCCCAAGAAGACGCTGTGGGCCGTCGTCTCCGACGAGCTGGACTACATCAACGTCGGCCAGGTCGAGATGCCGTCCCGCGCCTACGTCTCGGCGTTCGGCTTCAAGGGCCCGGACCAGCAGAAGCCGGCCGGCGTGCTCTCCGGCGGTGAGCGCAACCGCCTGAACCTGGCGCTCACCCTCAAGGAGGGCGGCAACCTGCTCCTCCTCGACGAGCCCACCAACGACCTCGACGTCGAGACGCTCTCCTCGCTGGAGAACGCCCTGCTCGAGTTCCCCGGCGCGGCCGTCGTGATCTCCCACGACCGCTGGTTCCTGGACCGGGTCGCGACCCACATCCTGGCGTACGAGGGCAACTCCAGCTGGTACTGGTTCGAGGGCAACTTCGAGTCGTACGAGAAGAACAAGGTCGAGCGGCTCGGTCCGGACGCCGCCCGCCCGCACCGTGCCACGTACAAGAAGCTCACCCGGGGCTGATCGGGTTGAGCCGCCACATCTACGCCTGCCCGCTGCGCTGGTCGGACATGGACGCCTTCGGGCACGTCAACAACGTCGTCTTCCTGCGGTACCTGGAAGAGGCGCGGATCGACTTCATGTTCCGGCTCGCGCCGGGCGACGGCAGCCCGTCCTTCTCGGGCGGCTCCGTCGTCGCCCGCCACGAGATCGACTACCTGCGCCCGCTGGTGCACCGGCACGAGCCGGTCGTCGTCGAGTCGTGGGTGACGAAGATCAGCGCCGCGTCCCTGACCATCGCCTACGAGGTCAAGGACGCCGAGCAGGTGTACGTGCGGGCGTCGACGGTCGTCGTGCCGTTCGACCTCGCGGCGGGACGGCCGCGGCGGATCACCGCCGAGGAGAAGTCGTTCCTGCTCGAGTACCTGGAGGACGGTTCGGAGGCGCTCGTCGCGTGAGCGCCGTCCTGAGGTTCGCCGACGAGGGGGAGGCGGTCGACCTGACCGCCTTCCTCGGCCGGCTGCTGCGCTACGACCGGGCCGCGGCGGTCCGGCTGCAGGCCGCGGGCGACGCGCTCGCCGTCTTCGGCCGGCCCCCCGCGTTCGAGGTGCTCGCCGTGCGGGCGGTGCGGCTCGCGGAGCCGACGGAGCTCGATACGACCGTGTCCGCGGGCGAGCTCCTGGAGGCCGTCGAGGGCGACCGGGTACGGGTCCCGGCCGCGGTGACCGGGCCGGCGTGGGCGGGCGTGCTGCCGCCCCGCGGCGGCTGGCGGCAGGTCGACGCGCCGTCGGCCGAGGCCGTGCGCGAGGAGGTCGCCGGTGCCGTCGCCGATTTCAGGGCGCAGGTCGAGGAGCTGCCCGCGGACAAGCGCACCCGGGCCGAACTCGACCGGATAGGGCGCCTGGTGTGGTCCTCGCTCGTCGCGGGCACGGAGCTGCCGGTCCGCGTGGCGCACGCCGCGCAGGGGCTCGGCTTCCTGCGGCCGGGCGCCGCGGTGGAGCTGCTCGCCAGCGGCACCTGGCTGCGGTTGCGCACCCCGTACGGGGCGGTCGTTTTGCGCCGCGGCGGCGGGGCGGGACTCAGCGTCAGCCCGGTCTGAGCGCCCCTCTATCTCGGGCTCGGTTCGCCTCCGGGGCACCGTGTGTCGGTGTCGAGACGGCGACCGTGCTCGGCCCTCCTCCGTCCGGCCTCCGCGCGCTCGCCGTCTCGACACCGACGCGCCCCTTCGGCTCACTCGCCCGTGTGCCCCGGGGCCGAGAGCCCTCGCCCCGGTCAGCCCTCCGTGTTGAGCATGGACGCCGCCGCGTACGTCAGGTAGCTCCACAGCGTGCGCTCGTGCTCCTCGGAGAGGCCGAGCTCGTCGACCGCCGCCCGCATGTGCAGCAGCCAGGCGTCGTGCGCCGCGCGGTCGACGCGGAAGGGGGCGTGCCGCATGCGCAGCCGGGGGTGGCCGCGGTTGTCGCTGTAGGTGCGCGGGCCGCCCCAGTACTGCATCAGGAACAGCGCGAGGCGCTCCTCGGCCGGGCCGAGGTCCTCCTCCGGGTACATCGGCCGGAGCAGCGGGTCCTGGGCGACGCCCCGGTAGAAGTGGTGCACGAGGCGTCGGAAGGTCTCCTCGCCGCCGACCTGCTCGAAGAAGGTCTGTTCCTGAAGCGTGCCGCGCGGGATCTCTTTCACGCCCCCATGCTCTCAGACGCCCGGCCCTAGGTCCGAGGGACCAGGACTCCGCGCGGACCTCGCCGCGGGGGCGTCCCGCGCGGGACAGTGGAGGCATGAGCCACACACCCCGGCCCGCCGCGGGGCCGGGCCCGGGCGACCCGGCGGCCGCGCGGGCCCACGAGGGCCTGGTCGCCGCGCTCGCCCGGGCCGGGCTGCCGGCCGACCCCGCCTGGCGGGCCGCCTTCGCGGCCGTGCCCCGCCACCTGTTCGTGCCGTCCTACCACGCCCTGCTGCCCGCCGGGGGCCACGAGCGGCTGGCGGCGGACGACCCCGACCCCGCCGTCCGGGAGCGGTGGCTGCGCGGGGTCTACGAGGACACCGCGCTCGCCATCGAGGTCCACCAGGGGTCCGTCCGGTCCTCCAGCAGCCAGCCCTCCCTGACGGCCCGGATGCTCGACGTCCTGGAGGTCGAAGACGGCCACCGGGCCCTGGAGATCGGCACCGGCTCCGGCTACCAGGCGGCCCTCCTCGCGCACCGGCTCGGCGACGCGCGGGTGACGTCGGTCGACCTCGACGAGTCCCTGGTGGACGCCGCCCGCGCACGGCTCGCGGCGGCCGGCCACCGTCCGGCGGTGCTCGCGGGGGACGGCGTGCGCGGCTGCCCCGAGCGGGCCCCGTTCGACCGGATCGTCGCCACCTGCGCGCTGCCCTCGGTGCCGAGGAGCTGGCCGGAGCAGTGCGCGCCGGGCGCGGTGGTCGTCGCGCCGCTGTCGACCGGGCTGCTCGTCCTGCGGGTCCGCGACGGTCGCCGGGCGGAGGGCCGCTTCCTGCGGACGCCGGTGAGCTTCGTGCCGCTGCGGGGCGAGGGCGGCCGGCCGCCGCGCCCTTACGTGGGCGGGCTGCCGAAGGCCGCCCTGGAGGACGAGGGGTTCCGCTTCATGCTCGCGCTGACGACCGGCCGGCTCGACCCGCACGAGGCGCTGTCGCTGTGGCGGCGCGAGGGCCGGCCCGAACGGGACCGCTTCGGCATCACGGTCAGCGGCGACCACGAGTGGGCCTGGCTCGACGACCCGGCGGGCCCGTACGCCTGGCCGCTGTAGGCGCGCGCCCCGCGCCCCGGCCCGTGCCCACACGCAGACGAGGACCGGCCCGAAGCCTCGGACCGGTCCTCGTGGAGGTGAGACGCGGGGCTCAGCTCCGGTGGATGGTGATCGTCGTCCAAGCGCCCACGTGCACCTTGTCGCCGTCCTGCAGCGGCACCGGCACGAACGGCTGGATCGGGTCCTCGCCGCCGTTCACGGTCGTGCCGTTGGTGGAGTTCTGGTCGACCACGGCCCACGAGCCGTCCGGCTGCTGGACGAGCACCGCGTGCTGGTGCGAGACGCCCGGGTCCTCCGGCGGCACCGACAGGTCGATGTCCGGGGTGTCGCCGGTGGAGTGCCGGCGGCGGCCGATCGTGAACTGGTTGCCCGCGAGGTTGCGCTGCTGCTCGGGCGAGTACGCCGGCAGGTTGAGGCTGGTGGCCTCGGGACCCGAGCGGTGCATCATCGACCGGAAGTAGTCGCGGTCGGTCTCGACCGTCACCGACCAGTTGCCCCCGCCCTGCGGGTAGCCCTGCAGGCCCGGTGCGCCCTGGCCCTGCGGGCCGCCGCCGGGCGGCTGCAGCGTCCAGTCGCCGCCGCCCGGGCCCTGACCGCCCTGGCCGGGCCCCTGCTGCCGGTTGTCGTACCCCTGCTGGCCCTGCGGGTAGCCCTGCGGGCCCCCGCCCTGCTGGTACCCCTGCGCGCCGCCGTCGCGGCCGCCGTACGACGGGCCGCCGGGGGCCGGCTGGCGCTGGGCGTACGACGGCTCCTGGTGCAGGGCCTCCGCGGGCCGGTTCACCTGCGAGGGCCGCGACGCCTGGTACTCGTACGGGTCGCGGGACTGCTGGTAGCCGCCCTGCTGCCCCTGCCCCTGGCCGGGCCCCGGGTAGCCGCCCTGCGTGCCCGGGCGCTGACCGCCGGGGTAGGGCGTCGCGGAGTTGGTGAGGAAGTTCCACCGGCACTCCTCGCAGTACGGCGCCAGCGCCTCGCGGGGCGTGTGGCACTGCGGGCAGTACTCGGCCGACGGCGGGCCCGCCTGCTGCGGCGGGTAGCCGTAGCCCTGGTTCTGGTTCCCGTAGGGCGGCGGCGGGGTCGCGCCGCTGGGAGCCATGCGGTGTCCGCAGACCTCGCACCAGTCGTCGGCTCCCGACTGGTGTCCGTTCGGGCAGGTCGGCATGTCGGCGTTCCCCCTCTCCTCATCCGGCCCGAGGGCCGTACATCAAGCATCTCAAACACGTGTGCTGTCTACTGCTGCTTCTTCACGCGAACCGTCTTCGTCGACCGGGTCTCGAGCGTCATCTCGTCGGCCTCCGTGACCTTCGCCTTCAGTCGTACGGTACCTGTCGCCGCATCGACGACATCCACCACCTTCGCAAGAAGTTTCGCAGTATCGGCGTTGCCCGACGCACTCGCCAGCTGCACCGCACGGCCCAGTTTGGCCGTCGCCCCGTCGATATCGCCCGACTTGCGGGCGTCGAGGCCCTGTTGGATGACCTGTGCCAGTTCGGCCTGGCCCGTGTAGTGCGCGACCTGGGGGTTGATGGACGTCGAGGCGGCCATGTCGTCCGTCCACACGGCCCGCACCAGACCCTGGGCGAGCGTCTGCGGGGCCCCCTCGGCCCCCTCGGCGGGCGGCAGGACCAGGGACACGCGGGCCGCCAGCATCTCCTGCCCGACGCTCGCGGCCGGCACCTCGACGCAGACGTGGTAGTCGCGCGACTCGTCGCCCCAGGAGCCGGTCGGGTAGTCGCCCGCGCGCGGCCCGGCCTCGGTGCGCCGCCCGGTCAGCTCCTCGACGGTGGGCGCGACCTGCTTGACGAACCTGACCTCCGCGCCCATGGGCGTCCACAGCCGCAGACCGACGTCCGCGACCTCCTTGCCCATCGCGGCCTCCATCATCCGCGTGAAGTCCCCCGCGAGCCCCGCGGGGTCGGCGACGATGTCGGCGCTGCCGAGGAGCGCGGAGGCGATCTGGGTGACCTCCTTCACCTCCCAGTCCGTGCCCACCCCGCGCGCGTCGCAGGTGTACCTGCCGTCGACGGCGTCCAGGGCGGCCCGCAGGTCCTCCGCGGACTCGTGCTCGTTGCGGCCGTCGGTCAGCAGGATGCCGTGCCGGATGGCGGCGTCGCCGGAGTCGAAGAGGCGGTCCGCGAGCCGCAGCCAGGTGCCGATCGCCGTGCCGCCGCCCGAGGTCAGCTTGGCGAGCGCGGCCTTCGCCTGCTCCCGGGTCTCGGGGCTCGCCGTCGCCAGCCGGCCGCCGCCCGGGTAGACCTCCTTGGCGACGTGGGTGCCGGCGACGACGGCGAAGGAGACCCCGTCGCGCAGGGTGTCGACGGCGGCCTTCGTGGCGTCCTTGGCGTTGCGCATCTTGGTCGGCGGGTACTCCATCGACCCCGAGCAGTCGACCATGACCACGACGGCCGCGTCCGGCGCCTCCCCGGCCCGGTAGGTGTGGCGCGTGCCGCTGCCCTGGGTGCCCCCGCCCGTCGAGCTGACCGTCACGATCGCGTTGACCTCGCGCCCGCCCTCCGGCAGGAACTCGTTCTGGTACACCTCGACGGCGAACCGCGGCACGCTCGATTTCGAGAAGTTGGCCATGCGTGTCTCTCCCCCTAGCTCTCCACGCCGATCCTGCCCTCTACGGCGAGAGGGGGAACGGCAGCACCGCCACCGTTACGTTGTCGTGCCCCCCGCCGTCGAGGGCGTGGCCGACGAGCACCTGGGCGGCGTGCAGGGGCCGCTCGGAGGCGTCGGGCGGCAGTACGGCGGCCATCTCGTCGGCGGACTCGGCGTAGTTCCACAGCCCGTCGGTGCACACCACGACCACGCCCGGGCGGTCGGGCTTGAACGAGGCGGTGTGCGGGTCGATCTCGTAGGCGTCGGCGCCCAGCCAGCCGGTGATCGCGTGCGCGCGGTCGTCGGCGTAGGCCTGGGCCTCGCCCATGAGGCCCGCGGCGACCATCTGGGCCGCCCAGGAGTCGTCCTCGGTGAGCCGGGCGGCGAGCCCCGTGCGGTCGTCGGGCACCCAGTAGGCGCGGCTGTCGCCGATCCAGCCGACCGCCAGCAGCCCGCCGGCCACCACGGAGGCGACGATCGTGCAGGCGGGCGCGTTCTGGTGCGGGGCGTGGTCGCGGGCCCGCGCCCCCGGCTCGGCCGGGCGGGCGGCCAGCGCGTTGACGGCGTCGGCCGCCGCGACGATCGCCTCGTGCAGGGCGGTCTGCGGGTGGGTGCCCAGCGGAAGGGCGGCGAGCAGCGACTCGTTGGCCGCACGGGAGGCGGCCATGGAGGCCTCGTCGGGGCGGGTCGCGGAGGAGACGCCGTCGCAGACCACCGCGCAGACGGCCGAGGAGCCGTCGGGCAGCGCGGTGGCGGAGATCGCGAAGGCGTCCTCGTTGCGGTGGTGGCGCAGCCCACGGTCGCTGACCGCGGACACCGCGTCCAGCTCCCGCTCCATGTGGTCGCGTTCGCGCGGCTGGGCGTGCCCGCACCGCTCGCAGTAGCCGTCGGTGTCGACGTACCCGGTCCGGCAGGCGACGCAGACCTTGCCCGCGGGCTCCGGCGGGGCCGCGGTGCGCGGGTCGGCGGGGCGGGGGTTCTCCTGGGTCGGCGAGTAGCCCTCGGGGTCCCCGGCCGGGGGCCCGTCGAGGCGGACGGCCGGCGGGGCCTGCGGGGCACGCGCCGCCGGCACGGGGGCCGCAGCAGGCGCCGCGGGCGCCGCGGCGGCCCGTGGGGGCGCCTGCGGGCCCTGCGGCGGGTCCGTGGGCAGGACGGTCCCGCCCGAGTCGACGCCGGGCAGGTCGGCGGGCCGGTGGACGGGCGCCGGGCCCCGCGGGCCCTCCCCGCCGTCGGCCGCCATCGGCCACTCCACCGCGGCCGGCGGGGTCCCGTCGGGGCCGTTCCCGGGCGGCGGTTCGACGGCGGCGGACAGGTCGTGTCCGCAGGCGCCGCAGTAGCGGTCACCGGAGTCCAGCGGTTCCGAGCAGCTCGGGCAGGCCGTCAGCTGATGCGTATCCGACATCAATCACACCCACGTCCGGGGGCGGAAACGGTTGGCCCGCCCCACCAGTTCGATCCTCTCCTCGCCGCGCTGCGCGAGTCTGGCGAGGGTCCGGTAGGACCGTTCCAGGCCGAAGCGCAGCCCCCGCTCGTCCAGGCTGCTGCCGAGCAGGGTGGTGCCCTGCGGCGGCAGCTGACCGGATGGGGGCGCCGGGCTCGCGCCGCGACTACCGGAGAGTACCCAGTCGAGCGCCGTACCCAGTACCTCGGTGGACAACTGTTCGCGCCGGACCGCGTCCAGGCCGAACGCGCGCAGGGCGTCGACCTGTCCGGCGGCGGCCGTCAGGTCGCCCGCGAGGGGTTCGTGGGGGGCGCGTTCGCGCAGCCGGGCGCGGACCGCCGCCACCCGGGCGGGGGTGTAGTGGATCGACGCCTCCGGCACCGACTCCAGGGTCCGCACGGCCGCGTTGCGGTCGCCGGCGGCCAACTGGACCCGGGCGAGTCCGAACGCGGCGCTCACGTAGGCGGGGTCGGTGGTCCAGACGAGCCCGTAGTAGTCGGCGGCGTTGTCGAGCTGGCCGAGGACCTCCGCGCAGACGCCGAGGGCGAGCTTGGGGGCGGGCTCGCCCGGGAACGCGTCGTAGATCGCGTCGAAGGCGAGCGCGGCGCCCTCGTGGTCGGCGGTGGCGAGCGAGGTGACGCCCCGGTACCAGACGACCCGCCAGTCGTCGTCGTACCGGGTTTCCAGGACGGCCAGGGTGTCGGCCGCCACCGCCAGTTCGCCCATCTCCAGGCGGGCCCGCAGCTCCCGCAGCTCGCACTCCAGGGACTCCGCCGGCGCCGAGCGCAGGGCGGTGATCAGCTCGGCGGGCGCCGACGTCATCAGCCCGGCCAGGAAGCCCGCGTTGGGGTCGGCGGGGTCGACCCGGGGGACGGGCAGCGCGAGCGCGGTCGCCTTGAGGTCCAGCGGCCGCAGCGCCTGCGGGGCGGTGGTGGGCGCGGCGGCGGGCGGCGGGGAGGCGGGAGCGGGGACGGTCGCGGGCAGCGGGGCGGTGGACGCCCCCGGCGCCGCGCCGCGCCCCCCGGAGCGCCGGCGGCCCGCGCGGACCTCCCGCACCCCGAGCCGGGAGACGACGCTCGCGCCGCCCCACGCCGGGAACAGCTCGGTGTCCGTCACCCGCGTCTCCGGGCCGAACAGCGTCGACAGCTGGGGCCTGGGCCGGCCGCTCTGCAGCGCCACGACCTCCCGCAGCACCCCGGTGAGCTGCTCGGCCATCTCCTGCGCGGAGGCGAACCTGCGCCCCGGATCGGGGTCGGTGGCGCGCACCAGGAGCCGGTAGAACGACTCGTAGCGCCGGAAGACCTCGATCGAGTCGGGGTCCGGGAGGCTGTCGGCGTAGGACGTGGTGTAGCCCTGGAAGTCGAAGGTCAGGACGGCCAGGGTGCGGGCGACGGTGTACAGGTCGGAGGCGACCGAGGGGCCGACCTCGCCGACCTCGGGGGCCTGGTAGCCGACCGTGCCGTAGATCGCGGAGACGTCGTCGTCCGCCCGGCGCACCGCGCCCATGTCGATCAACTTGAGCTGCTCGCCCTGCTGGATGGCGTTGTCGACCTTGAAGTCGCAGTAGAGGAGGTTGCGGCTGTGCAGGTGCCCGAGCGCCTCCAGGGCCTCGATGCCGTAGGCGCAGGCCTGTTCGACGGGGAGCGGGTCGCGCCGGCCCGTCGTCGGGTCGCGGCGCTCGTTGGCGATCTCCTTCAGGGACTTGCCGCCGACGTACTCCATGACGATGTAGCCGTCCAGGGAGCCGGTGCGGCGGTCGAGGTGCTCGACGAAGTTGTAGATGCGGACGATGTTGCTGTGCTCGATCTGCGAGAGGAAGCGCCGCTCGGAGATCGCCGCGGCCATCGCGTCCTGGTCGCCGGTGTCGAGCAGGCCCTTGAGCACCACCCAGCGCCGGTTCACCGGCAGGTCGATCGCCAGGTACACCCAGCCGAGCCCGCCGTGCGCCAGGCAGCCCACCACCTCGTACTGGCCGTGCACGACGTCGCCGGGGCGCAGCTTCGGCACGAAGGAGTACGGGTGCCCGCACTTGGTGCAGAAGCCCTCGGTGCGGCCGGGGCGGTCGCCGCGCGAACGGCCCACCGGGGCCCCGCAGTCCGAGCGCGAGCAGAACCGCTTGCGCTCGGGCACCTCCGGGTTGTCCTGGACCACCTCGGAGGGGTTCGGCGGCGGGATGCCGGGCACGGAGACGAGCCCCGCGCCGAGCCGGTGGCGGCTCGCCGAGCCGCTGGCCGCCGATCCGGAGGAGCGGACGGACACCGACCGGGTTGAGGTGCTGCCGCCGGCCAGCGAGCGGGACAGGCGCCCCGAGACCGAGCGGCGGGACGTCGAGGAGCGCGCCGAGGCGCGCGAGGACGCGGTGGACCCGCTGGAGCGGCCCTGGCGGCCGGAGACCGAACCGCTGCCCGGCCTGCGGGCGTTGCCCGTGACGCCGGTGGGCGGCGACTCCAGGGTGCCCGAGGGGGCGACCACCGGGGCGAGCCCGCAGGTCCCGCAGTACAGCTCGCCGCCGCCCATGTCCTCGTAGGCCCCGTCGCAGCCCGGCCGCTGGCAGGCGCCTTCCGCGCCGCCTCCCGTACCGCCGCCCGCGCCGCCTGCCGCGCCCTGTGCCACGCTCATGACTCCCCCCTGAGATCCTCGGGCCCCCGGCCGCCGTCCTGCCCGCCCGGCGGTAGCTCGCGCGGGGCCTCCAGGGCCTCGCGGGCCGCCTGCTGGTACCGCCACACCGCGGACTCCGCCACCCGCAGGTCGCAGGGCGCGCTCCACAGCATCCGGCGGGCCGCGTCGTACCGCTCGGTGAGCAGCGGGTCCTCCGCGTGCCCGAGCCGGGCGACCTTCGCGCGGTACGCGTCGAGCCGCCCGCGCAGCTCCGCGCGGACGGCCAGCGGGGCCGTGACCGCGGTGAGCTGCTCGCGGGCCCGGTGCAGCTCCTCCTCCGCCCGCCGCTCCAGGGACTCCAGGAGCGGCGAGAGGCGGTGCCACTGGGCGTGCCTGCGGTACTCGGCGGCCGTCGCCAGCTGCTCCTGCAGGGCCGTCGGCGGGCCGCTCACCGCGGGCACCTCGCTGGCCGCGATCTTCGCCAGCACCTCGCCCCGCGCGGAGCGCGCCTCGGTCAGCGTCCGGTCCGCGCGCGAGAGCACGTCCCGCAGCCGGCCGAGGCGCACCTCGGCGTCCTGGCGGACCGTCAGGACCGCCTCGATCTCGCGGCGCACGTCGTCCAGGGCGCGCGCCTGGCGGTCGTAGCGGGAGGTGTCCGGGCGGCCGCCGCCGGGGGCCTGGGAGCCGGGGCCCGGCAGCCAGAAGGCGAGCGGGTCGCTTATCACCTGCGCGCGCAGGGTGGTGAGTTCGCCGGTGATCCGCTCCAGGTCGTCGCCGGCCGGGTGCTCGCCGGGCAGCACCCCGGCGGAGCGGGCGAGCGAGCTGGTGCGGCGCAGCTCGGCGGAGAGCAGGTCGATGCGGGCCGGCAGCGCGTTCCACACCGAGTCGGCCGCGACGACCATGTCCAGGGCGCGCGCGTACAGCTCGTTCATCCGGGCGACCAGCTCGGCGAGGGTGAACTGCTCGCTGAGCACGGTGCTCTGCGGGCCGCCCGCCAGGGTGACGCTGCGGCCGCGGAGCAGCTCGGTCAGCTCCACCAGGTCCTCACGGGACGGCCAGCGCCGCCGGCCGCGCAGCTCCCGCGCGGTGGTGACGGCGTCGGCGTACGCGTCGAAGTACGCCCACAGGCGGGTGATCACGGCCTCGGTCTCCGCCCACCGGTTCTTGGTGGTGCCGGTCAGCTCGGCGCCCTCCAGGAGTCGGCGGCCGGCGTGGTCCTGCAGGGCGAGCAGGGAGCTCTCGACGGCCTCGTGCTCCGCGCCGAGCCGGGCCAGGGCGCGGTCCGCCTCGTCCCGGTCCATGACCGGGCCCGGCGTTCCCGAGACGCTCATCGTTCCCCTCTCCGCACCGCGTTCGCCGTACCGGCCCCGTGACCCCTGCCGCCGCCTGCTGCCCGTCCCGGCCGGTCCGGCCGGTCGGCCGGGCCCGCCCGATCCGTCACCCGGGTGCCGCTCAGTCCCGGTACAGCGGCACCGGCGGGGTGCTGCTCTCGGTGGCCAGCTTGCCGTCCTCGCCCTCCAGGCCGGCCTTGAGCCACTTGTCGTACGCGTCCTGCCAGCCGTCCGCACGGTAGTCGTCCAGGACCTTGTTGACGCGGCGGACCAGGTCGGGGGACCTGTCGTCCATGGCGACGCCGTAGTACTCGTCGGTGAAGGTGGCGCCCACCAGGTCGACCATGGGGTCCTGGGCGGCCTGGCCGGCGGCCAGCGCGTTGTCGGTGACGACCGCGTCGACCTCGCCGAGCTGGAGCCGGACCAGGCAGTCGAGCTGGTTGGGCACGGTGGTGGAGATGTCGGCGCCGTGCGCCTCCTTCTTCAGCTCCTCCAGGGCCGTCGAGCCGGCCGCCGAGCACACCTTCTTGCCCTGGAGGGTCTCGTCGTAGCCCGTGATCGTCGTGCCCGCGGGGGCCAGGAGCTGCTGGCCGGCCTTGAAGTAGGCGGTGGAGAAGGCGACGCCCTGGGCGATCCGGGAGCAGGAGATGGTCATGGTGCGGACCACCATGTCGACCTTCCCGCTCTTGATCATGGGGATGCGCTGGTTCGTCGGCACCGCGCGGAAGACGACGTCGTCGGGGCTGCCGACGATCTCCGCGGCCAGCCGCCGGGCCAGGTCGATGTCGAAGCCCTCCAGCTCGCCGGTGTCGGCGTTGCGGTAGCCCCAGCGGTAGCTGTTCTGGTCGATGCCCACCACCAGCTTGTTCCGCAGCTCGGCCCGGGTCTTGATGGCGCGTATCGCGGGCCCGTCCGCGTCGGACGGCTTCAGGCTGCGGACGGCCGTCTCCGGCGTGCAGTCGTCGTCGGCCGCCTGGACGGCGCGCCCCACGCCGGTGCCGGCGCCCTGCGGCGGGGCCGAGCCGGCCCCGCCCGCCCGGGAGAGCGGCACCAGGGTGAGCGATGCGGTCAGCGCGCAGGCCCCGGCCATGGCGGCCACGCCGCCCCAGCCCCGAAGCCGGCTCCCGCCCCGGTCCCTGTCCATGCCGTCCGCTCCCATCCCGCCCCTCCTCACCGGTACTCCGAAAGCCTGCGCCCGACCCCGAGCAGCGCGCCCGCCGCCCCGAGCAGCGCCACGACCACCGCCCCGAGGGGAAGCCCCGTCATCGCGCCCCTGCCGTCCCCGGCGGCGGTCTCGAACTGCCGCTGCTCGAAGGCCAGCGCCTTCTCCAGCGCGCGGTCGACCTCCTCGAAGCACTCCCCGGTGGACCCCTCCTCGCCGATCACCCGGGACAGGGCGGCCTCGTAGTCGCCCTCGGCGTCCTGCGTGCGGGCGCCGGAGTGCCGTTCCTTCCAGACCTTCATGGCCTTGCCGGCGTCGGCGACCGCGCGGGCCCCGCCGTCGCCCTTCCCGGCCAGTTCGGCGGCGCGGTCCAGGAGTTGGCCGAGGCCGCGCTGCTCCTTCGGGAGCAGGCCGATCGCCCGCTGGTACTCGACGTCGTAGAAGTCCTCGCCCTCGTGCGGCTCCTGGACGTCGGGGTCCTTGTCGGGGACGGTCACCGCGCCGCGGGCCACCAGGGTCAGGTTCTCGTTGCCCCGGGCCTTCAGGGAGCTGATGCGGGCCTCGTTGAGGACGTTCAGCGAGCGGACGCCGTTGTCGTAGGAGTCGCCCAGCTGCGCGCGGGCCAGGGTGTGGCCGGCGGCGAGCCAGAGCAGCACGGCGACGGCGGCGACGGTGGCGCCGAGCAGGCCGTGGTTCAGGACCCGGTTGGTGTGCAGGAAGTTCCGCCGCTGCGCCCACAGCAGGGCGCCGACGGCGAGCACGCCGAGGGCGAGCGCGGCCCAGGGGTAGGCCTTCGCGTCCTCGTAGTCGGCGTCGAGGCGGGCCTTCTCGGCGGTGTAGAGGTTCTCGGCGACCGGCAGCATCTCCTGCTGCATCAGGTCGTTGGCGTTGCGCAGCCAGGCGCCGCCCAGGGGGAGGCCCTGCCGGTCGTAGACCCGCGCGGTCTGCACCCGGCGCTCGTACTCGGGCAGCAGCCGGTTCAGCTTGGCGATCTCGGCGGCCGCCGAGGAGCCGCGGCCCGCGTTCGACGCCGCGCCGGCGAGCTTCTGGGAGGCGTTGCGTATGCCGCGCTCGTAGGCCTCGCGGGCCTTGGCGGGCTCCGGGCCCTCGGCCAGGAAGCCGCTGGAGGCGGCGGTGTTGGCGTCGGCGAGCGAGCTGTAGATGCTCGCGGCGTCCGCGGTGAGCGGCTGGCTGTGCTCGACCACGGAGGTCGCGGAGGCCTCGCGGGCGTCCATCTGCAGCGAGGTGACCGCGCCGAACGCCACGACCAGCGCGGCGAGCACCGCGCCGATGATCCGCAGCCGGCCCGGTTCCGTCGTGGCGCCGGCGCGCAGCCGGTCGACACCCTCCGACCAGGCGGTGCGGCGCGGCGGTTCACCGCCCGGGGCGGACGCCGGAGGGTAGGCGGGCGCCTGCCGGGATACCAGGGGCAGCGCGGCGGCCGGCTGCGGGGGGACGACGGCCGGTGCGGCGGGAGCGGGCGGTGCCGACGCGGCCTGTCCGGGCTGCGCCTGTCCGCCGTACGGCGGGTACGTCAAAACCGACCTCCCCCTGAGGACCATCCCGCGTGAGCGGGGAGCAGACTACTCGAACGCCGGGCCGCACGGCCCCCCTTGCCTGTACTACGCCCGAGATCGCCGATCGGTTCCGCTCGTCGGCGGCTTCGCGGGATCTTCCCGCGGAATTCCCCCGGACGGAGGACGGCGCTACTTGGTGAGGCTCGGCCCCTGCCCCGGCTGCGGCCCTATCGGGTTGGTCGCCACCGACTGCGGCGAGGTCGGCGAGGCGTACGCCGAGGGCGCGGCCATCTGGGCCGCGGGGTCGGCCGCCGGGGCCTCCTCGCCGGCCGGCGCCGGGCCGCCGACGATCCGGATGCCGGCGGCGTCGAACGCGCGCTTGACCCGCCAGCGCAGCTCGCGCTCGACGCCGAGCGCCTTGCCGGGCATGGTCTTGGCGGCGATCCGGACCGTCGTCGCGTCCAGGAGCACCGACTCCAGGCCCAGGACCTCGATCGGGCCCCAGAGCTGCTCGTTCCAGGGCTCGTCCTTGGACATCGTCTCGCTGACCTCGGTCAGCACCCGCCTGATCTCGTCCAGGTCCTCGTCGGAGCGCACCTGCACGTCCACCGCGGCCGTCGCCCAGCCCTGGCTGTGGTTCCCGACCCGCTTGACCTCGCCGTTGCGGACGTACCAGATCTCGCCCTCGTCGCCGCGCAGCTTGGTGACGCGCAGGCCGACCTCGATGACCTCGCCGGTGGCGACGCCGACGTCGATCGTGTCGCCGACGCCGTACTGGTCCTCCATGATCATGAACACGCCGGACAGGAAGTCCGTCACCAGGTTGCGGGCGCCGAAGCCGAGCGCGACGCCCGCGACGCCGGCGCTCGCGAGGAGCGGCGCGAGGTTGATCTTCAGGGCGCCGAGGATCATCAGCGCGGCGGTCGCGAGGATCACGAAGGACGCCACCGAGCGCAGCACCGAGCCGATGGCCTCCGAGCGCTGCCGGCGCCGCTCGGCGTTCACGAGCAGACCGCCCAGCGCCGTCCCCTCCACCGCCTGCGCGCTGCGGTTCATCCGTTCTATGAGACGGCTCAGCGACCGGCGGATGACCGTCCGCAGGACGGCCGCGATCACCACGATGAGCAGGATGCGCAGGCCCACCGCGAGCCAGGCGGACCAGTTCTCCTCCACCCAGCCGGCGGCATTGGTGACGGATTCGTGGTTCAAGGAGGTTCCCCTTCGTGTGCGGCGCACGGAAGGGTCACCGGGCGCGCAGGACGTCCACACTAACGGGGCATCACGCGCGGCCCGTTGTGCTTCCGCGCGGAGAGACACAGCTCACCGGCGCTGACCGGGCGCGGCCCGCCGGCTGTGTCGCAAAACACCTCGGACCCGTTACCCGGACGTGGTGGCGCTTCCACCAGCCATGAGGGGAGACTGAGACCTGATCGTCCCGGCGCGAGCCACGCGCCGCCGGCGTCCTAGGAGGCACCGTGCCGCATGTCCTGGTCCTCAACGCGTCGTACGAGCCCCTCGGCGTCGTACCGCTCCGCCGCGCGCTCATCCTCGTCCTGGAGAACAAGGCCGTGTGCCTGGAGGAATCAGGCGCTCTCGTGCACAGTGCGACCCTGTCCGTCCCCGCGCCCAGCGTGGTGCGCCTCAAACGCTTCGTCCGGGTGCCCTACAAGGGGCCCGTGCCGCTGACCCGGCGGGCGCTCTTCGCCAGGGACGGCGGCCGGTGCGCGTACTGCGGGGGCGTCGCCACCAGCGTCGACCACGTCATCCCCAAGAGCCGCGGCGGCCTGCACCGCTGGGACAACGTGGTGGCGTCCTGCCGCCGCTGCAACCACACCAAGGCCGACCGGCACCTCATCGAGCTCGGCTGGCGCCTGCGGCACCAGCCCGCGCCCCCCAAGGGCCTCGCCTGGCGGATCATCGGCACCGGCCACCGCGACCCGCGCTGGCTGCCCTACCTCCAGCCGTACGGGGCGGACGACGCGCTGGCGCGGATCGACGGCATCTCGGCGTGAGTCCGCGCGGGGCGGGACCGCCCGCCGCGCGGACCGCGATCGGCGTCCACGCGGGTCAGCGCGGCACCGCGATCCGCCACCGGTCGTCGTAGGTGCCCTCCACCTCGCTGACGCGCCACCTGTCGTCGTCGCCCGGCGGGCCCGCGCGGTTCTTCAGGACCACCGCGTCCGGCGTGCGGCCGGGGCTGTGCGCGGCGGGCGAGCAGCGGGCCCAGTAGGCGAGGGGGATCACGGCGCTGTCCCCGCCGAGGACGCACCCGGGGCCCACGCCCGCCTCGCGCAGGGCGCCGGCGACGCGGGGCCAGTCGCCGCGCGCGCCCCGCTGGATCTCGGTGTGGCCGTCCACCAGCGTCAGCTGGAAGGCCACGTGCCCCGCGACGGCGACCGCCACCAGGGCCGCGGCCGCCCGGCCGCGGGCGCGGGCCGCCCGCCACAGGGCGTGGAAGGCGAGCGAGGCGGGGACCAGGGCCAGGGCGTAGGTGGTGAGCAGGAAGCGCGGGGCGGCGTAGTACAGCAGGAAGGCGTAGGTGACCGCCGAGGAGCCAGCGACCGCGAGCGCCAGCAGGGCCGCGGTCCGCTCGCCCGCGCGGACCGCGATCCGGGTGCCCGCGACCGCGAGGGCGGCCAGCGCGACCCACCACAGCGCGGCGGGCCAGAACAGCTCGTCGCCGGTGCAGGGGCGGCACAGGAGCGGCCCGTCGAGCGAGGTGAGCAGCGGGGCCAGGTTCAGCTGCGGACCGACGTCGCCCTGCTGCGCGCTCGCCAGCCGCAGCCGGTCGCGTACGCCGTCGAAGCGCAGGTAGGACTCCACCAGCCAGGGCACCGCCGCGGCCGCGCCCCCGGCGACCAGGGCGGCGGCGACCCTCCACGCGCCGGGCGGCCGCAGCAGGAGCAGGGCGAGGAGCAGCGGCCCGGCCACCCAGACGGCGTCGTTCGGCCGCATCAGGGTGACGACGCCGATCCCCGCGCCCGCGCCGGCCAGGAGCCGCCTCGCCCGCTCCCCGCGCAGCCACCGCACGACGCAGGCGGTCGCCGCCGTCGCGCCCATCGCGGTGTAGTGGTTCGGCATCGCCGACGCGGCGTAGAACAGGGTGATCCACAGCGTGCCGTACCCCGCGGCGGCGAGCGGCGCGGTCCACGGCCGGTGCGGGAAGACCCGCAGCCACGGCCGGAAGCCGGCGTACAGCGACGCCCCCGCGAGCAGGGCCAGCCAGCCGCGCAGCAGCACCGTGCTGTCCGACCAGGCGGCCACGGGGGCCAGCAGCCCGGGCACGCCCCGGGTGCGCGGCGCCTGGAAGGGCACGTCCACCCCGTGCGACCAGGGCGCGAACCGCGACGCGTAGACCAGCTCGTCCCAGCCCAGCGGCAGGGACAGCGGGACCAGCGCGGCGGACAGGAGCGTCACGGCGGCGCAGACGGCGAGCAGCGCGATCCGGGGCCGGTCCGGGGGCGCGCCCGCTCCCCGGGCGACCGGCGCCCCCTCCGCGGGGACGTTCGCCGCTCCGGGGGTCGCGGGGTCCGGACGGGTCCAGAACGTCGTGCGCATGGATCGCGAGCCTCCTCGTCGGCGGCCACCGCGGCCCCGGCCCATCCTGGGCCGCGCGGGCCCGGAGGCGGGGGTAGCGCGCGGGGTGTGACCGAATCCGGCCCCCGGAAGGGCGACGTCCGCGTCACGCCGCCGCCGGGGCCCGGCGTGTGCGCGTCATGTCGTGCGGAGCTCCGACGGGCGCAGGGCGCGGCGGAGGGCGGGGAGGGTCGCCGCGGTCGCCAGGAGGCAGGCGGCGTAGACGGCGACCGGGGTGAGGAGGGGCGGCAGGCGGCTGCCGGCCCCGTCGCCGGTCAGGCCGGCGTACCAGCCCTGGACGGCGAGTCCGACGGTCCCGGCCAGGAGGACGGCGGGGGCGAGCGGGAGCGCGGTCTCCAGGAGGACGGCCCGTCCCAGCACCGCGCGCGGCACTCCGGCGGCGCTTTGGGCGGCGAGTCCGCGGCGGCGGCCCGCCAGGGATTCGACCGTGCCGACCGCGAGCGCGGCGAGGCCGATCAGCAGGGCGAGCAGGATGCCGGCGCCGGTCAGGTCGATGCCGGTGGTGTAGAAGGCCCTGCTCTCCCCAAGGTGCTCCTGCGCCCCGAGCGAGGCGAGCAGTACCTCGCGCACCCCCATGAACGCGGTGCCGACGAGCGCCACGAGGACGAGCACCGCGTGCGTGCGGGCCGCGGCCCAGGGGTCGGCCTCCAGGCGGCCGGCCGCGATCAGCACGGCGGGACTCCTGGTGCGGGCCCCCAGCCGGCGGCCGACGATCCGGGCCGCGCCGCCGGAGAGGGCGAGCGCGGCCGCTCCGACCAGCAGCACCAGGCCGATGACGCCGACCGGGACCAGGGCCGATGTCAGGTCGTACGCGTTCCGGCCGTCGCGCACCACGAGCGGCACCAGACCGGTGACCAGGGCGACGGTCACGATCGGCACCACGATCGTCAGCAGGGCCCGGCGGCCGTACGCGGGCCGGATGCGCCGCACCCAGCCGAGCGGGGAGACGACCACCCGGCGCAGGGCTGCGGCGGTCACCAGGCCGACGGCGAGCGGGATGCCCGGCACGAGCAGCGCGTAGCCGATCCAGGCGAGCGGCCAGGGGGTGTGGCCGATCGCCAGGAGCCCGACCAGCGCGAGCAGCGCCGCCGCCAGGGCGCCGGCGAGGCTCGCGAGCCCCGCCTCCAGGGCGGCGATCCGCCGGACCTGGCCCGGTGTGGCACCCGCGAGCCGCAGACCGGCGAGTCGCCGGTCGCGGTGCACGGCGCCGATCCGGGCGCACTGCCCGAGGAAGCCGAGGACCGGGACGAGCAGGAGCAGCAGTGCGATCACGGCCCCCGCGCGCTGCCCGGGCTGGTCCAGCAGACCGTGCACGTACGGGATGCTCACCTGTCCCCGGATCGCCGCCAGGGTCACCGCCCCCGCCGCGCACAGCGTCGCGAGCATCGCCCCGACCCCCGTGAACCCGACCCGCCACCACTCCCGCCGGTCGGAGCCGCGGACCAGGAGGAACGTCAGCCTGGTGTCCGCCCGCAGGGCCGTGATCCGGCCCGGACGCGCGGACGCCTTCAGCTCAGCTCTCACGACGCGCCTCCACCGCAACGGAGGCGGAGACCGACGCGTCCGACGGACCCGTCGCGTCCCCCTCGACCAGGCCGTCCACCACCCGGACCTCCCGGTCCGCGTACGCCGCCACCCGCGCGTCGTGGGTCACGAGGACCACCGCCGCACCCGACTCGCGCGCCGCGTGCACCAGGGCGGTCATCACCTGCTCGCCGGCGAGCGAGTCGAGGGCGCCGGTCGGCTCGTCGGCGAAGACGATCCGCGGGCCGGTGACCAGCGCGCGGGCCGTGGCGACCCGCTGGGCCTGGCCGCCGCTCATCTCGCCCGGGCGCAGTTCCCCCTGCCCCCGGACACCGAACCGTTCCAGCCACTCCCCGGCCGCGGCCCGTGCGTCCCCCCGCGACGCACCGGCCAGCAGCAGCGGCAGGCTGACGTTGTCCAGAGCGGTCAGCTCCGGGATCAGCTGGCCGAACTGGAAGACGATCCCGAAGTCGCTGCGGCGCAGCGCCGAGCGGCGGGACTCGTCGAGGGAGTCGAGGCGGTCGCCCGCGAAGAGGACCGTGCCCTCGTCGGGCGTGAGGATGCCGGCGAGGCAGTGCAGCAGCGTGGACTTGCCGCTGCCGCTCGCCCCGGTGACGGCGAGGATCTCGCCGGGGCCGAGGGCGAGCGAGGCACCCCGCAGGGCCGGGGTGCGGCCGTAGGACTTCCGCAGAGCGCGGGCGATCAGCAGACTCATGCCGAGCCGACCTCCTGGGTCAGTGAGGCGAGCCGGTCCGCGGCGGTGGTCATCCAGCGCAGGTCGGCGTCGAGGTGGGTGAGGGCGTAGTCGGCGGACAGGACGGTGGCCAGGGCGGCCGCCGGGTCCGTCTTGGTCGCGGTGAGCTGCCGCATCCGGGCCAGGTGGGCCGCCCGCTGGGCGGCCAGGTACGCGGCGGGGTCGGCGCCGGTCAGGATCGCGACGACCACCTTGGCGAAGATCTCGTTCGCGACGAACGGCGTCGGGGCGGCGGTCTCGCCGATCCACGCGGCGAGTTCGGCGCCCCCGGCCGGTGTGGACCGGTAGCGGGTGCGCTCGGGACCGCCGTCGGACTCCGTGCCGTCGACCTCGGCGAGACCGTCCCTGACCAGGCGCTGGAGGGTGGTGTACACCTGCCCGTACGCCAGCGGGCGGGCCTGCGGGAAGCGCTCGTCGTGCCGCCGCTTGAGGTCGTAGCCGTGGCGCGGACCGTCGGCGAGCAGCCCGAGGAGCACATGACGGGTACTCATGCGGCTCAGTATACACCGCGTGTATGTACGGAGTGAATAGTCGGCGCGGAAAAGGTGTCGGTGGGTCGGGATGTGGGGGCCGGGGGCTCCGTTCGCGAACGGCCGGATCGCGCCTTGCGCAGGCGGCGTCACCGCCCGCACAACCGGAATCAGGCATTCCGGTCATCACACCCATCATGGACAGCGCGTTCGGCCACCTGTACGGTGCAGCAGCTAAAGGAGTTGCAAAGCCGGTGTGCCGGGGGTCCTTCGGGCGGAGCGCACCGACTGCCGCATGAGGGGGCCGTTGTGCGCGTGGCGACATCCGGAGGGGAGACGCGGTCGGCTGTGGCCTCCGCGGACGCCCTCAGCCGCTCCGCACTCGCGGTGCTCCATCTCCACGCCCGGTTCACCGCGGAGCTGAACCGGCTGACCCTGGACGCCGGCCTGACCGCGGCCCAGTGGCAGATCCTGCACGCGATACGGGCCGAGCCGCGGTCCGTGTCCGCCGTCGCCCGGCTGCTCGGCCTCACCCGGCAGAGCGTGCAGCGCGTCGCCGACCTGCTGGTCGGGCGGGGGCTCGCCGGCTACCGCGACAACCCCGCCCACCGGCGGGCCAGGCTGCTGGCCGCCACCGAGGCCGGCGCGGCGGTGCTGCGCGGGATCGACCCCGGCCACACGGAGCTCGCCCGCCGGCTGTGCGGGGAACTGGGCGGGGCGGAGGAGTTCCGCAGGGTCACCGGCGTCCTCGGCGAGCTGTCGCGGGCGCTGGCCGCCGTCGCCCCGCACGCCGCGCCCGACCCGCACGAGCGGCCCTGAGCCGGCCGGGGCGGCCCGCGGACGCGGACCGTCCGGCACCAGGCCCCACGGAGGCCGGAACTCGCCTCTCCGCACCAAGGAACTGCTGCTGATACCGCACTATCTCGTTGTCGGACGGGCACGACCGCCGGCCTCGGTCGGTCGTATCGGGGGGACCTTTGAACCAGTTAGTCTTCAGAATGCTCGGCCCGTTGCTCGTGCAGGCCGACGGGGCGACGGTCCGCATCAAGGGCCGCCGCCAGTCCACCGTCCTCGCGATGCTGCTCCTGTCCGCCGACCGGATCGTCTCGGTCGACACCCTCGTCGACGCCGTGTGGCCCGAGTGCCCGCCCGCGACTGCGCGAAACCAGATCGCCATCTGCGTCGCCACCCTGCGCAAGACGTTCAAGGAGACCGGCGAGGACGGCCTGCTCCTGACCTCGCCGCCCGGCTACGTCCTGTCCAGCGGCGAACACCGCATCGACGTCGTGGAGTTCCACCAGGCCGCCGAGCGCGGGCGGGACGCCGCGCGGCACGGCCGGGCCGAGGACGCCTGCGCCCTCCTGGAGGAGGCGCTCAGCACCTGGCGGGGTGCCGCGCTCGACGAGCTGTCGGGGGAGCGGATCGAGGCGGAGGCGGCCCGGCTCGAACAACTGCGGCTCGACCTCGTCGAGGAGCGGGCCGGTCTGATGCTGGAGCTCGGCCGGCACCGGGTGCTGACGGGGGAGCTCGGTGAACTGGTCGCCCGCCACCCGCTGCGCGAGCAGTGCCGCGAGCACCTGATGCTCGCCCTGTACCGCTCGGGGCAGCGCGCCGAGGCGCTCGACGTCTTCCGGCAGGGCCGCCGCCTGCTCAACGAGGAGCTGGGCATCGACCCCGGCCCCGCCCTCCAGCAGCTGCACGACCTGATCCTGCGCGACTCGCCCGAGCTGTCCCGGCCGCCCGCCGCCCAGCCGCCGCCCGCCGTCACCGTCTCCGAGCGCACCGTGCCCGCCCAACTCCCGGCCGACGTCCAGAGGTTCACCGGCCGGCAGCCCGAACTCGCCGCGCTCGACCGGCTGCTGAACGAGCCGTACCTGCGGCACGCCCCGACCCTGGCGACGATCGCCGGGGTGGGCGGGGTCGGCAAGACGGCGCTGGCCGTCCACTGGGCGAGCCAGGCCGCCGAGCGCTTCCCCGACGGGCAGCTCTTCGCCGACCTGCGCGGCTTCGACGAGGAGACCGCGCCCGTCTCGCCCGCCGCCGTCCTCGACCGCTTCCTGCGCGCGCTCGGCACCCCCGCCCCGCAGATCCCCGAGGAGTCCGACGAGCGCGCGGCGCTCTTCCGCAGCCTGCTCAGCACCCGCAAGATGCTCATCGTCCTCGACAACGTCCGCTCGTTCGCCCAACTGCGGCCGCTGCTGCCCGGCGGCGGCCGCAGCGTCGTCATCGCCACCGGGCGCGAGGCGCTGGACGACGTCACCGACGACTACACCGCGCTGCGGCTGCGGCTGCGGGTCCTGCCGCCCGCCGAGGCCACCACCCTGCTCACCAAGATCGCGGGCGCGGACCGGTTCGGCAGCGACCCGGTCGCCCTCGAACAGCTCAGCGCGCTCTGCGACTGCCTGCCGCTCGCGCTGCGCATCGCCGGCGCGCGGCTGGCCGCGAAGCCCGGGCTGAGCGTGCGCGGACTGGTCGAGCGGCTGCGCGACCAGCGGCGGCGACTGGACGAGCTGAGCCCGGAGGGCGGCGGGGTACGGGCCGGCTTCCGGCTCACCTACCGCGACCTGTCGCCGGAGGCCGCCCGGATGTACCGGCGGCTCGGGCTGCTGCGCACGCCGGACTTCGCCGCGTGGGCGGCCGCCGCGACCGTCGAGACCACGGTGTGGCAGGCGGAGGAGCTGCTCGACCAGCTCGTCGACGCGCAGCTCCTGGAGGCCGTCGAGCCGGTCGCCGGCCGGGCGGCCCGCTACCGGTTCCAGGACCTGCTCCAGCTCTTCGCCCGCGAGCGCGCGGAGGCCGACGAGTCCGCCGACGACTGCGACGCGGCGCTGGAGCGCACCTTCGCCGCGTGGCTGTGGCTGGCGGAGGAGGCCCACCGGCGGCTCGACGGACGGGAGTTCCCCGTCGGGCGGGCCGCCGAGCCGGCGCCGGACTTCCTGCGCGGCACGGCCGACGAGCTGCTCGCCGCGCCGCTCGAGTGGTTCGAGTCCGAGCGGGCGCCGGTCGCCGACGTCGTCGTGCACGCGGCGGAGACCGGCCGGCCGCGGTTCGCCTGGGCGCTCACCGAGAGCGCCGTCCCGCACTTCGAGACGCGCAACTACCTGGAGGACTGGCAGCGTTGCGCCGACGCCGCGCTCGCCTCCGCGCGGCGGGCGGGCGACCGGGCCGGCGAGGCGACGATGCTCCGGCTGCTCGGGTCGCTCGCCATCTACCAGCGGCGCTACGAGCAGGCCGAGGGGTGGAACGTCGCCGCGCTGCGGCTGCTGCGCGGTACCGACGACCTGCACGGCGCGGCGCTCGCCGAGCGCAACCTCGCCATGTGCGCGCGGCTGCAGGGCGACTGGGAGCGGGCGTTGGAGCACTGCCGGGCCGCGCTCGACGGGTTCTCCGCGGCGGGGGACACGCGCAACCAGGCGCACCTGCTGGGGTACCTCGCGCAGATCGAGCTGGACCGGGGGCGGGTGGAGCAGGCCCTGCCGCTGGCCGTCGAGGCGGTCGCGCTCAGCCGGCGGGCCGGGTCCGTGCGGGCCGAGACGCAGAGTGTGTACCGGCTCGCGGAGGTGCGGTTGCGTGCGGGCGGGTTCGACGAGGCGGCGGAGTCCTTCCTGGAGGTGCTGCAGCTGGCCCGCAAGGAGGGGGACCGGGTCGGGGAGGCGCACGCGCTGCGGGGGCTCGGGGAGACGCAGTGGAGCCAGGGGCTGCTCCCCGCGGCGGAGCGGACGCTGACGCAGGCGCTCGACATCACCGAGGAGCTGGCCGACCGGTACCTGTTCGCCCGGGTCGAGACGGACCTCGGGTGCGTCGACGCGCTCCACGGGCGGTCGGCCGACGCGGCCGGGCGGTTCGAGCGGGCCCATGCGGCGCTGGGTGAGGTGGGTGCGCAGCCGTGGCGCGAGCGGGTCCTCCGCCTGCGGTCGGCGGTGACGGAGGGGGCTCCCCTCACCCCGGCGGGGCTGCGGGCGCTCCTCGCGAGGGCCTAGAGCGGCGGGCGCCTTGGGCGGCGGGCGCCTTGGGCGGCGGGCAACGCGGGTCTCGCGGCTCCGCCGCGGGTGCACGGGCTGCGCCCGCGCGGCCTCAAACGCCGGCCGGGCTGAAAGGGGGGCTTGCTGTGGGCCGTCGTGCCGCAGGGCGAGTGGGGTATCCCCTGCTCGAGCGAAGCCGAGAGCTTGGGGAAGGGTGGGCACAGCCCCACGTGCCCAGCGCAAGCGACCGTACCCCGCGCCATCGTCGGCCCCCCGCCCCGCAGGGGCGCTTCGCGGCTCCGCCGCGCGTACCGGGCTCCGCCCGGCGGCCTCAAACGCCGGCCGGGCTGAATTTTTTGGCCTCCGCTCGCCAGCGAGGCCGGGCATATTGTGCCGCCGCTAGCCGGACAGGCTGGGCTTTTTGTGCAGCTGCTAGCCGACCGGGCTGAGCTTCGTGTGCCTCCGCTTGCCGGCCAGGCTGAGCGTTGTGGGTCGCCGTTCGCCGACCGGGCTGAGCGTTGTGGGTCGCCGCTCGCCGACCGGGCTGAGCGTTGTGGGTCGCCGCTCGCCGGCCAGGCCGAGCGTTGTGGGCCACCGCCCGGCGATCGGGCTGAAGTTCTCGCGCCTCCGCTCGCCGGCCCGCCGTGTTACCGGCCGCTCAGCCCCACGGCATGTCCTGCGTGCCCGTGCCCGTGGGGCCGACCGGCTTGGTGGCGCCCCAGGGCATGTCGTCGTCGGTGGACGGGGTGTGGGGCTTGGCGATGCCCCAGGGCATGTCGTCCGCGAGGACGGAGGTCGCGGCCGGGGTCGCGGTGGCCGCGGTCAGGCCGGCGAGGAGGGCGAGGGCGGAGAGGGCGGTTCTGGTGGTGGACGTGAGCATGGGATTCCCCCTGGTGGATGGTCCGTGGTGACCGCTGTTCTGCGGTGGCACGGACATTAGGAAGAGGCCCTTTCGATCCCTTGTCCCGGCGATTTCACGCGCGGGGGCGGCCGTGAAAGCGGCGTGAAATCGCGGGGAAAGCGGACCGTTCTAGCGTCGCCCGCAGAATGTCCGCGCGCGCTTCGAACGGGGCTTTTCATGGAATTCCGAGTGCTCGGGCCGGTCGAGGTGCGCCGGGACGGGAGGCGGGTGCCGATCTCCGGGACCAAGCTGCACACGGTGCTCGCGGCGCTGCTCCTGGCCAGGGGGGAGGTGGTGTCGGACGACCGGCTGAGCAGGCTGCTGTGGGGGTGGGCCCCGCCGGCGACGGTGAGCGCGCAGCTGTACACCTACGTCTCGCGGTTGCGGAAATTACTCGGCGAGGGCGTCCTCATCGATCGTAGGCCCCCCGGATATGCCATGGCCATAGGCGATGCGAAACTCGACGTAACGGAATTCCGCGATCTCGACCGCGCGGGCCGGGAGGCGCTTTCCGCGCGGGAATTCGAGAAGGCGGGCGAACTCCTGCGGGAGGCGCTCGCGCGCTGGAACGGGCAGCCGCTGGCGAACACCACGGAGTACCTGTCCGCCGCCGAGGCGCCGAGCCTGTCCGAGGCGCGCGCGGCGACGCTGGAGCACCGGGTCGCGGCGGACCTGGCGCTCGGCCGGCACGAGCAGATCATCGTCGAACTCACCGGCCTGGTCGCCGAGTTCCCGCTGCGCGAGCGGATCCGCTGCCAGCTGATGACCGCGCTGTGCCGCTGCGGCCGGCAGGCGGACGCCATCCGGCTCTACCACCACGGCCGCGAGGTCCTCGCCGAGGAGCTTGGCGTCGACCCCGGCGAGGAGCTGCAGGCCGCCTACCGCGCCCTGCTCGACGGGACGCTCGTCCGGCTCCCGCGCCCGGGCGGCGTCCCCGCGCTCCCGGCGCGCGCCGGGCCGCCCGCCCCGCCCGCCGCCGGCCCCGACCGGACCGGCACCCGGCCGGGGCCGATGATCCTGCCCCCCGACACCGTCGACTTCACCGGCCGGGAGCGCGAACTCGGCGTGCTGCTGCGGGCGCTCGCGCCGGACGCCGCCGCGCCCGGCCGCCCGCGCCGGGTCCTGGTGACCGGCATGGCGGGCATCGGCAAGACGGCCCTCGGCGTGCACGCCGCGCACCGCTGCAAGCACCACTTCCCCGACGGGCAGCTCTACGCCGACCTGCGCGCGCCCGACGGCAGCGCGCGGCCGCCCGGCGGGGTCCTGCTCTACCTGCTGCGGGCGCTCGGCCACCCCGGCGGCCCCGCCCTGCCCGCGGTCGCCGACGACACCGACGAGCTGGTGCGCCTCTACCGCGAGCACACCGGCGGCCGGCGGCTGCTCATCCTGCTGGACAACGCGGCGAGCGCGGCCCAGCTCGGCCCGCTGCTGCCCAACACCCCCGAACCGGCGGTCCTCGTCACCGGCCGCACCGCGCTGCCCACCGTGGCCGGGGCGCACACCGTCGCCCTCGACCCGCTGGCGGACGGGCCGGCGCTGCGGCTGCTGGCCGCCGCGGCCGGCGCGGAGCGGATCGCCGCCGCGCCCGGGGCGGCGGCCGTCATCGTCGAGCACTGCGCCGGGCTCCCGCTGGCGCTGCGGATCGCCGGCACCCGCATCGCCGCCCGGCCGCACTACGCGCCGGACCGGTTCGCCCGCCGGCTGACCGACCCCGCCACCCGGCTGCGCGAGCTGCACGCGGGCGACCTGGACGTCCACGGCGCGCTGCTCGCCTCCTGGCGGGCCCTGGGGCCCGACCCGCGCGCGGCCTTCGGGGCGCTCGCCGGACTCGGCCCCGAGCCGTTCCCCGCCGAGCGGGCCGCGGCGCTCCTCGGCCTGTCCGAGGCGGACGCCGAACTGCTCCTGGAAGCGGTGGCCGACGAGGCGCTGGTCGAGGTCAGCGGCGCGGACGCGTACGGCCGGCCCTGCTACCTGTTCCACCCGCTGGTCCGGCTCTTCGGGCTCTCGCTGCCCGCGGTCCCGCCACCGGCGCCGCCCCCGGCCGGGGGGTCCGCCCCCGCCGTGCTGCCGCACGAGGGCGTAACCGGTGGCTAACCGGCCTGATCCAGACTCACCGGGCCCGGGGCAGCGGCAGTCCTGTCCGGACGTATTCCCCCTCACCCCTTGTGGAGTTGGAAGATGACCGAGCTCTTGCACGGCCCCGCCGACAGCGCGGCGCCCTTCCCCATGACCGAGACCCAGCAGGCGCTGATGATCGGCCGCGGCGAGGGCGTGGAGCTCGGCAGCATCGGCTGCTACGGCTACTTCGAGTGGGAGCGCGAGGACCTCGACCCGCAGCGGTTCGCCACCGCCTGGCGGCGGGTCGTCGCCCGCCACGACATGCTGCGGGCGGTGGTGCGGACCGACGGCACGCAGCACGTGCTCACCGACCCGCCGGCGTACGACCTGCCGGTGCTCGACCTGCGGGCGCTGACCGAGGAGCAGGCGGAGGAACGGCTCGCGGAGCTGCGCGCGGAGATGAGCCACCGGGTCTTCCCGGTCGGCAGCTGGCCGCTGTTCGACCTGCGGTTCGTCACCCTGCCGGAGCGGTCGGACGGCGCGGGCGGCTCCGGCCCGGCGGACGGCACCGGCGGGGCGCCCGGCGGGCGCGGCCGGGTGCACCTCGGCATCGACCTGCAGGTCCTCGACGCCTCCAGCGCCTTCCAGGTCCTCTTTCCCGACCTGATCGACCTCTACGAGGACCCCGACGCCGAACTCCCCGCCCCCGGGATCACGTTCGCCGAGTACGCCCGCTGGCGCGCCGACGCCATGCCCCACACCGACGCCTTCCGCGCCGCCCAGGACTACTGGCTGGCCCGCGTTCCGCAGCTCCCGCCCGCCCCGTCGCTCCCGGCGGGCCCCGGCAGCGACGGCGAGGTCCGCTTCGAACGGCACGAGCACCGCCTCGCCCCCGCCGACTGGGTCCGCTTCCAGGAGCTCGCCCGGCAGGCCGAGCTCACCCCGTCGGTGCTGCTCACCGCCGCCTTCGCCGAGGTCGTCCGCTGCTGGGCGGAGGAGCACGACTTCACCCTCAACTACCCCGTCTTCGACCGGCCGCGGGTCCACGAGGACATCGGCGCGGTCCTCGGCGACTTCACCAACGCCGTGCTGCTCGCCGTCGACGGCTCGGGGGCCACCTTCCTCGACCGCGCGCACGCCCTGCGCGACCAGCTGCGCCGCGACACCGCGCACGGCACGTTCAACGGCGTGCGGGTCCTGCGCGAGCTGACCCGGCTGCACGGCGCCGGCGCGCAGGCCGGGATGCCCGTGGTCGTCACCAGCCTGCTCGACTACCCCGGCCGCCGCCCGGTCACCGACCTCGGCCACGAGATCCACTCCATCTCGCAGACCCCGCAGGTCTCCCTCGACGTCCAGCTGCGCGAGCTCGGCGGCGAGCTGCGGATCATCTGGGACTACGTCGACGGGGCCTTCGCGCCCGGCTTCACCGAGGCCGCGTTCGGGGCCTACGTCGGACTCGTCCGGCTGCTGCTCGACGAGCCGGAGAGCCTGCGCACCCGGCGCTTCGACCTGATCCCCGCCGCCGAGCGCGAGCTGCGCCGCCGGATCAACGACACCGCCGGGCAGATCCCGTACGTCACCCTGCACGAGCTGTTCGCCGCGCAGGCCGAGCGCACCCCGGACGCCGAGGCCGTCGTCGACGCCGGCCGCCGGCTCTCCTACGGCGAACTCGCCGCCTACGCCTGGCGGATCGGCCGCCGGCTGCGGCAGCACGGCGCGAAGCCGGGCGAGCTGGTCGCCGTCGTCATGGAGAAGGGCTGGGAGCAGTACGCGGCCGTCTACGGCGTCCTCGCCTCCGGGGCCGCCTACCTCCCGCTCGACGCCTCGCTGCCGCCGGAGCGCCTGCGGAAACTGCTCGCGCTCGCCGGCGCGGACAAGGTGCTCACCCAGTCCCGCCTGGACCGCAGCCTGGCCTGGCCGCCCAACGTCCACCGCTACCGCGTCGACCAGGACTTCGAGCTCGGCGACGCCACCCGCCCGGAGACCGCGCAGATCCCCGCGGACCTCGCGTACACCATCTTCACCTCCGGCTCCACGGGCGAGCCCAAGGGCGTGATGGTCGACCACATCGGCGTCGTCAACCTGATCCGCGACGTCGCCCAGCGGTTCGGCGTCGACGCCTCCGACCGGCTGCTCGCCATCTCGGGCCTGCACTTCGACGCGTCGATCTACGACGTCTTCGGCGTCCTCACCCAGGGCGGCACGGTCGTCGTCCCGCCGCCGTTCCAGCACGCCGAACCGGACGTCTGGGCCGATCTGGTGGCCGCGGAGCGGGTCACGCTGTGGAACTCGGTGCCGGTCCTGATGGAGCTGCTCGTCGGCGAGGCGGAGACCCGCGAACGCCGCATGGGGGAACGGCCGCTCACGTCGCTGAGGCTGTCGGTGCTCTCCGGCGACTGGATCCCGCTGACCCTGCCCGACCGGCTGCGCGCGCAGAGCCCGCGGATCGACGTCGTCGGCTCCGGCGGCCCGACGGAGACGATCTGCTGGTCGCTGTTCCAGCGCATCGGCGAGGTCGACCCGCGGTGGACGAGCATCCCCTACGGCACGCCGATCACCAACCAGCACTACTACGTCGTCGACGCGACCGCCCGGGAGCGGCCGCTGGGGGTCGTCGGCGAGATGGCCGTCGCCAGCGACGTCGGGCTCGCGCTCGGCTACCTCGGCGACGAGCAGCGCACCCGGGACCGCTTCGTGCACCTGCCGGAGACCGGCGAACGCGCCTACCTGACCGGCGACCTGGGCCGCTACCTGCCCGACGGGTCGATCGAGATCCTCGGCCGCGACGACTTCCAGGTGAAGATCCAGGGCCACCGGATCGAGCTCGGTGAGATCGAGGCGGCGCTGCGGCAGGACGAGCGGGTCACCACGGCGGTCGTCGTCGCCCCGGCCAGCGCGCACGGCGTGCGCCGGCTGCACGCGTACGTCACCGTGCCCGGCGGGGACGCGACCGGCGAGCAGATCCTCGCCCGGCTCTCCGAGCAGCTGCCCACGTACATGGTCCCCGCCGCCCTGACCGTCCTCGACGAGCTGCCGCTGACCCGCAACGGCAAGGTCGACCGGCTCGGACTCGCCGACACCGCCGGCACCCGGCAGGCCGCCGACGACACCGCCGCGGACGCGGCCGGGGACGTACCGGGCGACCCGCTGGAGCTGGTGCTGTGCGCGGCCGTCGCCGACATCCTCGGCATCGACCAGGTCGCGCCCGGGGACAACTTCTTCCGCCTCGGGGGCGACTCGCTCAGCGGCACCCGGCTCGCCGGCCTCCTCCAGGACCTGCTCGGCGTCCCCGTGCCGGTCAAGACCGTCTTCCGCACCCCGGTCGTCGCCGAACTCGCCGCCCGCATCGCCGCGGACGAGGAGCACGGAGCCGAGGCGCGGGCGGCGGCGGAGGCCCTCGCGTCGGGCGAGCTGCCGGAGGAGGACCCCGCGGACGCGTGACCGCGGTGCGGGGGCCCGGCCGTGAACCGGCCCCGGCGCCCCCGCCCGACCGGCACGCCGACCACGCGACCGGCAGGCCCGTCACCCGGGCCGGTCCGGCGCCCACCGCCGGGGCAGCGGCCGCGAACCGGCCCGGCCCCGACCGCACGGCGCCACCCCGGTCGCACCGTCCGCGGCGACCGGGTCCCACCGACCACTCCAGGAAATCCACGAGGGGACTGCCATGACCACGACCCTGCCCGCACCGCCGATCGCCCCGGCCGCCGTCGCCCGGCCGTACGGGCCCGATCTCGTCACGTTCGCCGGGAGCGCCGCCGCGCGGCTGAGGAGAGCCGACGCGACGCTGTACGACCTGCTGAACCGGGAGGCGGCCCGGCAGCACAGCACGCTGATGATGGTCGCCGCGTCCAGCGTCGCCGACCCCTCGGTGCTGGCCTGCGGCGGCAGCGCGCTCGGGAACCTCACCGCCGAGGGATACCCGGGCGGTCGCTACCACGCGGGCTGCTCGGTCGCCGACGACATCGAGCGGCTCGCGATCGACCGCGCGAAGACCGCGTTCGGCGCTCAGGACGCGATCGTCCAGCCGCACTCCGGCTCCTCGGCCAACCTCGCGGTGCTCACCGCGCTGCTCGCCCCCGGCGACACCCTGCTCGGCCTCGACCTCGACTGCGGCGGCCACCTCACCCACGGCTCGCCCGCCTCCGTCAGCGGCCGCTACTACAACGCCGTCGGCTACCGCCTCACCCGCGAGGGCCTCCTCGACTACGACCGCATCCGCGACCTCGCCCTCGCCCACTCGCCCAAGCTGATCGTGGCGGGCGCCAGCGCCTACCCGCGCACCATCGACTTCGCCCGCTTCCGCGAGATCGCCGACGAGACCGGCGCCTACCTCCTCGCCGACATCTCCCACATCGCCGGCCTGGTCGCCGCCGGACTCCACCCGAGCCCGATCGACCACGCCCACATCACCACCACCAGCACCTACAAGCAGCTCTACGGCCCCCGCGGCGGCCTCATCCTGCTCGGCCGCGACGCCCGCTCCTCGGGCCCCGAACGCGGCACGCTCGCCTCGACGATGCGCCGCGCCGTCTTCCCCTTCACCCAGGGCACCCCGGACCTCGCCTCGATCGCCGCGAAGGCCCGCGCCCTCGACTTCGTCGCCGGCCCCGACTTCGCGGAGCTCGCCAAGCGGCTCGCCGACGGCGCCCACGCCATCGCGGAACGCCTCTCCGCGCGCGGCCTGCCGCTGGTCACCGGCGGCACCGACACCCACATGGTCCTCATCGACCTGCGCCCCACCGGGCTCACCGGCGACGTCGCCGAACAGGCCCTGGAGTCCTGCGGGATCATCGTCAACCGCAACCGGGTCCCCGGCGACACCACCCCCGTCCGCACCACCGGCGGGCTGCGCCTGGGCAGCAACACCCTGGCCGCGCGCGGCATGGACCGCACCGCCGCCGGGGCGTGCGCGGACCTCGTCGCGGACGTCCTCGACGCGCTGCGGGCCGGCTCCGGCGTCCTGCCGCCCGCCGTCCGCTCGGCCGCCCGGGCCCGCGTCGACGAGCTGTGCGCGCGGCACCCGCTGCCGGGGTACCTCGCGTGAACCGCGCGCCCGAGAAGAGGAGTTGACCCCCACCCATGACCGCGGACCTCGTCGACCTGCGCAGCGACACCGTCACCCGCCCCACGCCGGCCATGCGCCGCGCGATGGCCACCGCCGAGGTCGGTGACGACCTGTTCGGTGAGGATCCCACCGTCCGGGCCCTGGAGGAGCGGCTCGCCGGGGTCTTCGGCTTCGGCGGCGGGCTGTTCACCCCGTCCGGGGTGATGGCCAACCAGATCGCCCTGCGGCTCCTCCTCGACCCCGGCCAGGAACTCGTCTGCGACAGCGAGGCGCACGTCCTGGCCCACGAGGAGGGCTCGCCGGCCCGCTACGGCGGCATCCAGACCCGTACGGTCACGGGCCGGCGGGGGCTGCTCACCGTCCCCGCCCTGGAGCGGGTGCTGCGGCCCGGCAACGCGTACACGATCGGCACCCGCGCGGTCGCGCTGGAGCAGACCCACACCCGGGCGGGCGGGACCGTGTACCCGGTGGCCGCCCTGCGCGCGATCCGCCGGCTCACCGCCGGCGCCGGGATCGCCGTCCACGTCGACGGCGCGCGGATCTGGAACGCGCACGCGGCGACCGGGGTGCCCCTGGGAGAGTACGGGGCCCCGGTCGCCGACACGCTCGCCGTCTGCCTCTCCAAGGGGCTGGGCGCGCCCGTCGGGTCCGTGCTGCTGACCTCCGCCGAACTCCTGCCGCGCGCACGGTCGTTGCGTCACGGGCTCGGGGGCGGGATGCGGCAGTCCGGAATCCTCGCCGCGGCGGGGCTGCACGCGCTCGACCACCACCTCGACCGCATCGCCCACGACCACGACCACGCCGCGCTGCTCGCCGGCGTCCTGCGGGACGCCGGCTGTGCGGTGCGGCCCCGCGAGACCAACATCGTCCTCGTCGACACCCCCGACGCGGGGGCCGTCGTGCGGCGGGCGGCCGAGGAGGGAGTACTGGTCACCGCCCCCGGGCCGCGGCTCGTCCGGCTCGTCACCCACCTGGGTGTCGGGCGGCGGGACTGCCGGCGGGCCGCGGGGGTCCTGGCCGCGCTCATGGGCGCGGCCGTACCCGTTCCGAACGAAGAGAGTGAAGCAGCCTGATGAGTTGGGAAGTTCTGCCGGCGACCGCCGAGCGCTGGGACGACGTGCGGGCCGTCCTGCAGCCGAGGCCCAGCAAGCACACCTGCTGGTGCATGGCGTGGCGGCTGTCCACGGGGGAGTACGGGCGGCTGTCCGCGGAGGAGCGGGGCGCTCATCTGAAGTCCCTCGCGGCCGAGGAGCCCGCGCCCGGGGTCCTCGGCTACCTCGACGGGGCCGTCGCCGGGTGGTGCAACGTCGCTCCCCGCAAGTCCCTGGACCGGTTGGCGGCCTCGCGGACCATCCCGGAGGTCGACGACCTGCCGGTGTGGTCCGTGACGTGCTTCGTCGTGCGCGCGGAGTTCCGCGGGAAGGGGGTCGCCTCCGACCTCCTGGAGGGCGCGGTCGAGCACGCCCGCGCGCACGGCGCGCCCGCGGTCGAGGGGTACCCCGTCGACCCCGAGGGGGGCCGGGTCAACCCCACGCTCGCCTACGTCGGCACGATGGAGATGTTCGAGCGGAACGGCTTCGTGCGGGTGCGCCGCACCGAGGCGAAGAGCGACAAGCGCCACCGCTGGATCATGCGCCGCGACCTGACCTGACCGGCGCGCCCCTTGTTGCGCCTGCGGCGCGTGCACGGCCTGCGGCCGCGCGGCCTCAAACGCCGGCCGGGCTGGATGTTTTCGCCTCCGTGCGCCGGTGGCGTGTGCAGCACCACGGTCGGCCCCGCCCCTTTCGGAGGCGGGGCCTTCCGTGTGCCGGGCCTACGCGTGGGCCGCGATGTCCCACAGCTGTGTCGGGCGGCCGCAGCGCAGCGCCTCCCAGGCGACGCGGCGGTAGCAGCCGGCGACGAGGGCGTCGCGGACGAGGCCGGACGCGCCGTGGAGGTGGACCGCGTCGCGGGTGACGTCGAGCGCCGTCTCGGCGACGAGGGCGACGAGCCCGGCCGCCTCGCCGGGATGGAGGCGGCCCTCGTCGAGGTCCTTGGCCGCGTCCCCGACGGCCCAGCGGACCGCGTCGAGCCGGGCGAGCAGCCCCGCGACCCGCAGCCGCGGCCCCTGGTGCTTGACGAGCGCCTGCCCGAACTGCCGCCGCGCCCGGATCCGGGTGACGACCGCGGTGAGCGCGGCGGCGGTCAGCCCGGCGAGGAGCGCGGACTGGTGGACGGCCGCGCGGAGCCCGGCCCGGGCGAGCGCGGTCTCCGCGGCGAGCCCGCGCAGCAGGACCGCGTCGGCGGGGACGCGCGCCCCGTCGAGGGTGACGCCGGAGACGGCCCCGCCCCCGTGGTCGCGCAGGGCGCGGACGGCGACGCCGTCGGCGGGCAGGTCGACGAGGGCGACGCACGGCCCGTCCGGCCCGGAGGCGAGGACGAGGAGCGAGCCGGCGGCGACCCCGGAGGCGAAGGGGCCGCCGGAGCCGGTGAGGACGACGCCGTCGCCGTCGGGCTTCCAGGAGATGCCGGGCGCGACGACCCCGCGCGGGTCGGGGAACCGGCCGGGGACGGCGACCGGGTGGGCCCCGTCGCGGACCCGGTCCAGGAGCCCGTGCAGCCGCTCGGGGAGCAGCGGGCCGAGCCCGGAGAGCACGTCGAGGGCGAACAGGGTGTCGGTGAGCGGCACCGGCTGGACCGCGTTGCCGCCCTCCTCGCAGACCATGGCGACGACGGCGTGCCCGAGGTCGAGCCCGTCCATGCCGATGGGCAGGGCGAACTCCCAGGCGCCGACCCCGGTGAGGGCCTCCCAGGTGCCGGCGGGGGTGCCGGCGTCGACGTCGAGCCCCTGGCGGACGGTGAGGCGCAGCTGCCGGAAGAGGGAGTCCTCGTCCTCGCGCTCCCGCCACCGCTCGGGCGCGGACCGCACACCTCCCGCCGCCGTCCCGGAACCGTGCGCCGCCGCGTCCGCGCCGTGTGTCGTCGTCATGGCCGTACCTCCGCCCCTGAGTCGAGACGCAGCCGGGCCAGCGTCTCCAGCATCATCTCGGCGGTGCCGCCCGAAATCCGCATGCCGGGGGCCTCCCGGAGCGCCGAGTCCAGTGGATGGGAGACCCCGTCGGTGGCGGGGTCGTCGAGGGTCATGCTGTGGTCGCCGTCCAGCTCGGCGGCCCACCAGGCGACCTCCGCGGCCAGTTCGGTGGTGTACCACTTGGCCGCCGCGGCCTCGTCCTCGTTGAGGTCGCCGCGGTCGAGGCGGGTGAGGACCCGCCGGACGAGGGTGCCGGCGGCGAGCAGCCGGGCGTTGAGCTTGGCGAGCCCGATCTGGTCGTGCTGGCCGGCCTCCAGCCGGTCGGTGTGCGCCTCCAGGCGCTCGACGGCGGCGCGGTACCAGCGCAGGGCCTTGACGTAGTAGTCGAGGCCGGTGCGCTCGAAGGCGAGCGTCTTGACGACGATCGCCCAGCCCTGGCCGATCTCGCCGACGACGTCGTCCGCGGTGACGGCGACGCCGTCGAGGGTGACCTCGTGGAAGGCGTCGTCCATGATGCCGGGGACGGCGGTGATGGTGACGCCGTCCTGGGCGAGCGGCACCAGGAACAGGGAGAACGCGTCGTTCTCGCCGCGGGCCAGGCACAGGCCGTAGTCGGCGAGCCCGGCGAACAGGGAGTGGACCTTGGTGCCGTAGAGCTTGTACCCGCCGCGGCCGTCGGCGACGGCGCGGGTGGAGAGGATGTTGAGGTCGGAGCCGGCCTGCGGCTCGCTGAACAGCACGCAGCCGAAGGCGGTGCCGGCGGCGAAGCCGGGCAGGTGGCGGGCCTTCATCGCGGGGCTCGCCACGTTGAGGAGGGTGGAGCCGACGATCTGCACGGTCAGGGTGTGCAGCAGGTCGGGCACGTCGTGCATCGCCAGCTCCTCGACGAGGACGGCGGCGGCGACCTGGCTGACGCCGCGGCCCCCGTACTCCTCGGGCCACTGCGGGGCCAGCAGCCCCGCCTCGCCGAGGGCGCGGTGGACGGGGCGGGGGTCGCGGGTGCGCCGGGCGGCGGCGACGGGCGCCGACACCAGGACGTCGTGGATCTCCTCGCGGAGGGCGCGCATGGGCGTGCGCGACGCGCCCTCGCCGGAGCGCACGAGCCCGCAGTCGGCGGGGGCCCGGTAGAACTCGGTGGTGAGCAACGGTGACTCCTTCGGTCTCGTCGGGGGCGCGGTGGGGGTCGGCGGGGTCAGAGGACGGCTCCCGGGGCCGCCGCGGCCACGGCGAGGACGTCCTCGATCCCGGTGAGCAGCGCGGTCACGTCCTCGGGACCGGCCGCGGCGCGGTTGAACTCGGCGGTGCCGCCGATCCCGCCGTCCCGCTCGACGAGGCCGACGCAGGCGAGCGTCGCCGCGGGGTCGGGGCTGTACAGCTCCAGGTGGCGCGCGGGCGGCCCGGGCAGCTGGCCCACCTCGATCCCGGGCAGGCCGAGGGGGACGGCGGGGTAGTTGTGGAGGGCGAACAGGACCCCGTACGGCTGGGCGCCGGCGGGGAACAGCTCGTCGAAGGGGAGCCGTTGGCGGCTGAGCGCCTCGGCGACGGCCGTACGGGTGCGGTGCAGGAGGCCGGTGAACGTGGGGCCGCCGGAGAGGTCGACACCGATCGGAACCACGGTGGTGAACTGGCCGACCGCTCCCTCCAGTTGCCCGGCGAACCGGCCCGCGGCCGGGGTGCCGACGACCGCGTGCGAGTTGCCGTCCCGGCGGGCCAGGACCACGGCGAGGGCGGCGACCAGCGTCATGAACGGGGTCGCGCCCTCCGCGGCGCCGAGCGCGAGCCCGGTGTGCAGGGCGCTGCCGGGGGAGCGGTCCATGCGGACCGGTAGCACGCCCCGCTCGAAGCGGGCCGCGCGCGGTGCGGGCGGGCTGTGCGTGAACTCCGCCCGCGTGCGGGCCAGTTCGCCCGCCCCCTCGGCGGAGGCGAGCCACCGCCGCTGCCAGTCGGCGTGGTCGGGGAACTGCAGCTCCGGCGCCGGGAGGCTGACGGGGCCCTCCCGGTAGGCCGCCGCGAGGTCCCCGAGGAACACCCCGGACGACCACCCGTCGAACACCGCGAGGTGCGAGGCCAGCACCAGCACGTGCTCGTCCCGCCCGAGCCGCAGCAAGCGGAACGCGCTGGTCCGCCCGGCGGCCAGCGACAACTCCGCCGCCGCATTCTCCTCGACGTGCCGCGCCACGGCCTCCTCCCGCGCCCGCTCGGAATGCAGCGACAGATCCGTGCGGGTCAACCGCAGGCACGGCTCACCGTCCACGACGAGGAGCGGCCGCGTGCCGACCGACGCCTGCCCGCCGCCCGCCGGACCGGCGGCGACGGGTGCTCCGGCCACCTGACCGTGGAGCGAGGGACCTGCGGCCCCCGGTCCGCCGTCCGGCGCGTCGACGATCCGGGACCGCAGCGCCTCGTGCCGGGCCAGGACGGCCGTCAGCGCGTCCCGCAGCCGGCCCTCGTCGAGGCGGCCCGTGAGCCGTACCGCGTGCGATCCGGTGCCGCCCGCGCCCTGCCCCGCCCGCTCCCGCGCGAACAACCGCGCCTGCAGGGCGGTGGCCGGAACCGGCCCCGTACCCGCCCGCGGCCCCGGCCGCGCGGGCACCGGCGCCCCCGCGGGCCGCAGCAACCGCGCCCAAACCCGCCCCCCCTCCGGCCGCGCGGGGCGCGCGCG
>NZ_JBHWZH010000022.1:0-57986 GCF_042728285.1 Streptomyces sp. NPDC060194
GTCGGCGGGCCATCACGAAACTTCGAGGTTAGGTCATATGCCCTTCGCGCACAACTTCCTCAGCCTCTTTCAAAGCTTCACTGGAGACGCGCCGCAATTCGCCTTCAAATCGCAAGACTGAAGAACCGAGAAACCTAATTACCTCGTCCGACGAGTCGGCCAGTTGAGGAATCAGGAAGCAAACTTCTCGGAAGAACGCGAAATCCTCTCCGTTAGCATTCCGGAGAATCCCTGGAAGGAGGTCAAGGGTTCTTTCCCTGCAGTACTCAGCAGCATCCACCAAAACTCCACCAACAAGCACTTGGAGACCAGGAGATCTGGCGCTGAGAATCGATTCAAGCAAGGCGATGGAGTCGGAACTAAGCTCGCCTCCGGCCTTTACATGCTCCGCGATGATGTCAACGCATGCAGCGGCGGCACTGTACAACTGTCCCTGATTGGCAACTTCACAGTAGAGCAGCTGGCTTGCACGGTTGCGCTCCCCTGCATCTACCCCGAGAAGCTGCCCAAGCTGCTGCCGAAGCTGACTGAAAGGAACGCTCAGGGTTGTAAGGGAATCCCAATCCCAATCATGGGGGACTTTCACCCTAGATCACTCTCCCATGTAGTTCCGGGCGCGAACTGATCGCGAGTGGTTCGACCCTCACAGCGCACACATACAGGTGCGGGTTCCTGCTTCAGGGGACGGATCGGCACACTGTATACGATGTCTTCCGGATTCGCACCTCCGGCAACAAGTTCGGCCCGGCACATGTCCTCAGCGCAGAAGTCCCCATCACCGGATTTTTTCAGGTTTACCGCTACTTCCCCGCTTCTCCGGTCGACAGCGGCAGACCCCATTGCATATTTGCGAATCGCAGTGCGAGATATGTTTGGATCTCCATGCATTTCGTCGAGCTTATCGGATAGCGCCTGGTTCGCCTTATCTGCGGCTTCCTGGTGAGTAAGCGTTTTGCAATTGTGAACCAGGACCGGTACAGCACCCGCCAGCACATAGTACGTGTGGATGTCCGCGACCGTCAGGTTGTGGACGGTGGCCGGCTGGGTCCAGCGCTTGACTGCGGCGATCTGGACCTTGGTGCCGGCGCCGCTGTCGAGCCACTGGCCGGACTTCAGGTCGGTGGCGTCGATCCAGGCGTCGAGTTCGGGGACCCAGAAGGGGTGGCCGTCCGTCGCGGTGACGGAGGCGGTCTTCGTGCCCTTCTTGCCGTCGACGTCGATGACGACGTCGACGAGCTTCTTGGCACCCTTGCCCTTGATCTCCGCGGTGACCAGCTTCGCCTTGGTGACGCCGGTCTTCGGGTCCTTGGCGAGGACCTTGTCACCGACGCGGACGTCCTTGATGGCCTTGGCCTTGCCGTCGGCCATCAGCACCTTGGTGTCCGGGGTGAAGCTGTTGTTGATCGGACAGGCTGTCGGAAGACCTCGGATCTTGGCGTTGAGCGCGCTCAACGCCGCTCTGCCCTTGTCCGCGGCCCCCTTCAGCGCCGCCGCCTTGTCGTCCCACTTCATCCACGCGTTGAAGCTGCTGAAGAGTCCCTCGACCAGGCCGCTGACCCTCTTGCCGAGGGCGATCCCCTTCTCCCAGTTCCACGGCAGGCCGTACTTCGCCGCGAGCTTCCCGATGGCTCCGCCGACGGCGCTGGTGACGACGTTGACGATCGTGGCACCGCAGGCACCGAGGCTGCCGGTGGTGAAGCAGTCGAGGGCGTCGGTGATGCCGAGCTCGTCGGCGATGATGCTGCCGAGCTCCTTGGCGGTGGCGATCGCCCGCGCCTTGGCCGCGGCCGCCTTCGCCGCCGCCTCGTTGTACTTGCGGACCGCGGTGGTGTCGCGCTGGGCCATGAGGCTGTAGCGGACGGGGTCCCGGTCGATGTAGTTCTGCAGGACCTGCGCGTTGCCGAACCCGAGGCCGGTGACCTCGTCGTAGATCATCAGACCGGTCGGGTCCGAGAAGGTGACCGGGTTGTTGTTGGCGTAGGCGTAGCCGTTGATCTGCTGCGGGTCCGAGAAGTCGATCAGCGGGTCGGCGGAGATGAACCGCCCGTTCTCGGGCTCGTACTGGCGCGCCCCGATGTGCGTGAGTCCGGTGGACGCGTCGACCGGCTTGCCGAGGAACCCCTTGTCGTCGACCCACGGCTTGCCGACGGGCTCACGCGTGGTGCCGAAGGGATCCATCCGCCGGCGCGTGACCGAGCCGCTCGCCGCGTCGATCGCCAGCGCCATCGTGCCGTGGTGGTCACCGGAGAGGTACTGCACGCCCTTGGGCGTGCGGATCGCGACGGTCTGGCCGCCGAACCCGTAGTACCGGGTCGCCTCCACCGCGCGGGTGGCGGTGTTGAGCTTCAGTTCCATGCCCGGCAGGTACAGCGTCTCCGCGCCGGGCTCCTTGCGCACGAGCCGGCTGCCGCCCGCGTCGTACACGAAGCTGCTGGTCTTGCCCGCCTCGACCGCCTTGGTCAGCTGACCGGTGGCGCTCCACTGGAGATCCTGGGTGCTGCCGTCGCGCACGCGGACGTCGGTGTGACCGGCCTCGGTGTAGTCGAAGCTGTCCTGCCTGGTCAAGGCGGGGGTGGTCCCGAAGGCGGGGGTCATCTGCGTGACGGTGCTGAGCTGGTGCGGGCCGTCGGCGCCTTCACCGTAGTTGTATGTGCGGGTGGAGTCGGGCTTGCCGTCGAAGCCCTTGAGGACCTGCTGGGTCCGGTTTCCGGCCAGGTCGTAGGCGAAGGTCTGCCAGTACGGAGCAGCGCCCCCGATCGTGCTGCTGGTCGGGGCCGATGCGCACGCGGCGTCCTTGGCGCCGGTGCCGAGGGCGTCGTTCGACGCGTTCGTGGTGGTCCAGGCGGAGCTGAGCCGGCGCTGCCAGTCGTAGTCGAAGCACTGGACGTCGGCCGTGTTGCCGGTCGGCGTGTCCGCTATCGACATGATGTTGCCGGCGGGGTCGTACGTGTAGCTGGTGTCGGCCGCCACGGAGGCGGCGCCCTCGTAGTCGACGCGGGTGTTCGTCAGGCGGTTGGTGCCGCGCTCGTAGGCGTACGTGAGCCAGGTCTTCTTGGCCGTTCCCCCCGAACTCAACTCCAACTGCTGGAGCTGTGAAGTGGGGGCGTAACGGGCCGCGTTGACGTAGGAGGAGCCCAGCGAGCTCGTCAGCGAGACGGGCCGCTGCAGGTCGTCGTAGGTGGTGGTCAGGGTCTCCGCGGGGAGTCCGCCGACGGCGGGCATCCGCACGGACTGGACGGTGCCGTCCTTGTTGTACTGGGTCCCGAACTCGTACGTGCCCTTGAGCTCGGCCGCCTCGGAACCGGCCAGGGTGACGCGGCTGACCGTCGGCTGGTACATGTCGTCGATCTCGGCGACGACACTGGAGGACTGGACGACGCCGTTCTCGTAGCGGTAGCTCGCGCTGCTCCGGCCCTTGGCGAGGGTGTCGTAGGTCGAGACCGTCAGCTTGGTCCCGGTGTCCGGCTCCCCCTCCCAGGTCGAGAGGACGCGCCCGAGCTTGTCGTACTTGGTCGAGATCTTCTTGTTCCGCGAGTCCGTCGTGGACAGCAGACGGTCCATCGTGTCGTAGGCGTACACCGTCCTGCCGGTGTCCGGGTCCTCCGACCAGGACTTCCGCCCGAGCTGGTCGTAGCCGTACGACCAGACGTTGCCGGCCTGGTCGGTGATCGTGTCGGTCTGACCGGCGGGCGTGTAGGTGTACCGCATGGACTCGAAGCCGGTGGTGGCCGTCAGCTCCGGCTTGTCACCCTTGTAGCGGCGCACCTCGACCGTGCGCCCGTGGGCGTCGGCGATGGTCGTGGTCGGCGGTGTGCCGGCCGGCGGGTCGACGTGGACCCGGTCGGCCTCATGGACGTAGGTGGTGCGCCACTTCTCCTCGCCCGCGACCTGGAAGATGTCGGCGGTCTTGCGGCCGGCCCCGTCGTACTCGGTGCGGCTCTGGGCGTCGGTGTCGCCGTTGACGGCCTTGAAGACCGTGTCGCCGGGTTCACCGGTGGTGTAGTAGTCGGCGTTGGCCTTCACGATGCGGCCGACGCCGTCGTAGAAGGTGTCAGCGACCATGCGGCCACCGCCCGACGCCTCGGTCTGCTGCTGCCGGGGCCGCATCAGCCCGTCGTAGAGGGCGTACTCGGAGCCGTACGAGACCCCGTCCTTCTCGATCTTCTGGGTACGGACGGCCACGGGAGCCGTCTTGCGGACGAGGTAGCTGTACTTGACGGAGGGGGTGAACTCGGCCTTCGGACGGTCGGGCAGCCAGACGGACGTCATACGGCCGAGCGCGTCGTACGCGAGGTCGGTGCGCTTGCCGTTCATGTCGGTCTGCGCGGAGGGGGCGCCCCAGGAGCGGACGTACTCGGTGGTCGTCTTCCACGTCAGCGGGTTCGTCTCGACCTTTTTGGTGGTCAGGCCGTCCGTCTCGAAGTCACCTTGGAAAGCACCTCTCAAGCGGAACCGGGACACTTCGTTCCGCATGCTTGACCATAAATCGTGTGTTCGACGTATGATGCGCCAACGAGCCCACGAGAGTTCGATCCGAACGCTTTTCGCCTGATTTGCCGATACCTTCACATATAGACTTGTTGGCGTGAGGGGGGCTTCACGTGGACCGCGCGTTGATTGGCTGTGGTGTGGAGGGCCTGGCGGAACGCCGACACCCCATCGACATAGGCCCATCTAGAACTCCGCGGGGCAGGCCCCCCGCCGGCCGAGACCCCGAAAGCGGCCCGATGGCTGTCGGAATGCAAACGCGTTCGGACGAGCTGCGCACGTGACGCTCCCGACTGCCGTCCGCGTCGGCGTTTCGACGTGGCTGCGCGGTCGCGAACGTTGCTCGGCACACGTCTCATCGCTCCGGTGTCGTCGAGGCCGACACCGATCCCGCCCGTCTCCCGCAGCTCCGACGCAGTCGAGGAATCCCCATGAACCATCTGGCCAAGCGCGCCGCCGCTCGGTTGCTCCCCCCGTCCGTGCGTGCTCGTCGGGAGGAGGAGCGCAGGGTGGCCGAGGCGGAGGCGGCCGAACGGAAGCGGGTGGAGAAGCGGGAGGCGCGTCGGCGGAAGCTCCTGGCGGAGCGACCCGACGTCCGGACGACAGAGGTGGCCGGGCGCACGTGGTTCGGGCGCACGGTCACCTCGTTCAGCGCGGCCGGCGCCGCCGACCGCAACCTCGACCTGGTGGTCGACGCCCTGAAGCACGCGGGAATCGAGTACTTCCTCGTGCCCGGGCGCTCACCGTTGCGGCACGTCGTCGGCGTGCGCCTGGAATGCCGCAAGCCGTTCCTGGACGCGATGCGGGAACTGTACGGAGCGACCGCCGTGTACGCGGCCCTCCCCGGCCGCGACCTGCTGCCCGACGCGGCCCTGTACGCCGACGGAGCCCTGCCCGCTGTGGTCAAGCGAGCGGACGTCATCCGGTTCGGGGAACTGCTGCTCGGTCCGGAGGGCCAGCTCCTGGGGAGCCTCGAGTTCGGCTGCGACGTGGAGTTCTGGCGCGACGGTGCCGAGGTGGTCGACACACCGCGCTTTGGAGAACTGCGCACTCAGGCCCCGGCGGACGTCGTGCGTTCCGGCCTCGTGGCGCCCCGGCTGAACGCCGTGTCCGACGTGCTTCCGGCGGGGTCGACCGCGGCGATACGGACGGTCGCAGAGCGGCAGCACCCGACGTACGAGGACTTCACGCGTCCCCGGATCGACGAGGTCGACTTCCCGATCGACGTCGTCTACACCTGGGTGGACGGCGCCGACCCGGAACTCGCCGCCCGCCGGGACATCTACCGCACGAGCGGGATCTCACCGATTCACGCACGCGAGACGGGTGACTCACGGTACACGGATCATGACGAACTCCGTTACTCCCTGCGCTCGTTGGAGATGTACGCCGGCTTCGTCCGCAACATCTACATCGTGACCGACAGCCAGGTGCCCTCCTGGCTGGACCAGGGGGCCGAGGGGCTCCAGGTGATCCACCACAAGGAGATCTTCGCCGATCCCTCGGTCCTACCCGTCTTCAATTCACACGCGATCGAGTCCCAACTGCACCGCATTCCAGGGCTTTCGGAGCGTTATCTCTATCTCAACGACGACTTCTTCATGGGACGCCCCGTGACGCCGGGGCACTTCTTCCACGGCAACGGAGTGGCCAAGCTTCCGTTCTCGCCCATGCAGCTCGGTCTGGGCCGGCCCCATCCCGACGATCCCGCCCCTAACTCGGCTGGAAAGAACGTCCGTCGAGCGCTGTGGGACGCACACGGGAGGTTCGTCGTCAACAAGTTCATGCACACACCGCACCCCCAGATCCGTATGGTGATGCGGGAGATCGAGTCGACCTTCACGGAAGACGTCGAGCGGACGAGCGCGTCCCGGTTCCGGTCGACGGCCGACGTCGCCGTGACCACGTCCTTCCACCACCACCACGCGTATCTGACGGGCAGAGCCGTACCCGGCAAGTACAAGTTGCGGTACATCGACATGGCGGCCGAGGACGCCTTCGACAGTCTGGCCACCCTGGCCGAGGAGCGGCGCTTCGACTTCTTCTGCCTCAACGACGTGCACACTCCGGCGGACCGGCAGGAGGAGGTCGGACGGAGGATGTCGGAGTTCCTCCAGGGCTACTTCCCGTTCCCCAGCCGATTCGAGATCAGCAGCTGACGTCCACGCAGCGGCGGCAGGTCCGTCGGGGTGTCCATCGAGACAGCTCCGAGGAACCGGCACACGTCACGCCCCCGCCGCCACGACCCGCTCCAGTGTGCGGCGGCCCGTCGCGCTCATCACCGGGTTGGTGAGCGCGTAGTACTCGACGAGGCCGAGGGCCTGCTCGAAGGCCCAGGCGCGGCCGCGTTCCCAGGTGAGGGCGTCGCAGGCGAGCGCGGTGCGGAAGGCGTCGCGGGGGCCGTCGTCGAGGAGGTGCCAGCCGGCGATGAGGTCGAGGGCGGGGTCGGCGGGGGCGAAGCCGCCGGTGTCGAGGACGCCGGTGAGGCGGTCGCCGGCGACGAGGAGGTTGCCGGGCATGAGGTCGGTGTGGCTCATGGCGTCGGCGTCGGCCGGCGGCAACTCACGGAAGGAGCGCCAGAGTTCACGCAGGTGGGGGACGTCGAGCAGGTCCCCGCTCACGGCGAGGCACTTGTTCACCCACGCGTCGTGGTCGGCGAGCACCCCGCCCCTGCCGCCGCCGGAGAAGCGCCGGCCACCCGTCCCCGCCGTGCGCAGCCCGGCGACGAGGTCGGCGAGGTCACGGGCGAAGGCGTACGACCCGGCGAGCTCGTCCAGCCGGGCGGCGGCGACCGTCCCCGACAGCCACGTCTGCACCGCCCACGGCATCGGGTACCCCTCCCCCGGCTCCCCGAGGGCGACGGGCTCCGGCCCGGGGAACGGCGACACCCGCGCGAACTCCGCGCTCGCGGCGGCCTCCCGGACCAGCTCGGCCCGTACGGCGTCCGCCGGGGCGAGACGCAGCGGGAGCCGTGCGGCGAGCCGGTCCCCGATGCGGAAGATCGCGTTGACGGTCCCGTCGGACGCCACCGCACGGACCGGCAGCCCGGCCCACCGCGGGAACTGCGCCCGGACGAGCGCGGCAACGGTCTCCTCACCGACGTCGACCTGATCGACGTGCATACCCACCTACGTCACCCCTCCGAGCGCGCCCTCCGCACTCACACCCGCACACGACGAACCGGGGCACACCACGCCGCTCACATCCGCGCCCGCAGCACATCGACCTCGGCCCCCGGCAGGAACGGATCGAACCCGTGCTCGGCCAGCCAGCGGATCGCCAGCAGGCTCCGCAACGACCACCACCCGCGGACCACGTCGACGTCGACGCCGCCGCCGTACCCGTCGAGGACCTCGTCGAGGCGCTCCTCGTGCCCGAGCGTCAGGACGGCGAGGTCGAAGTGGGCGTCGCCGGGGCCGCCTTCGGACCAGTCGATGACGCCCGTGACCTCGTCGTCCTCGGTGAAGACGTGCGTGATCTGCAGGTCCCCGTGCGTGAACACCGGCGTCCACGGCCGGATCGCGGCCTCGGCGACCCGCCGGTTGCGCGCCACCAGGCCCGCGGGCAGCACCCCGTTCCGCACGAGCAGCCCGCACTCGCGCTCCAGCTCCGCCGCCAGCCCGTCGGGCCCCTTCCCGCGCGCCGGCCACGGCGGCAACGGCGCGTCGTGCAGCCGCCGTACGGCCGAACCCGCCGCGGACCACGCCGCGGCGGACGCCGGCGACGGCTCGCCCAGGACGCCGAGCGCCGACCCCCGCACGGCACTGATCGCCAGCACGTTGGGCTTGCGCCACAGCACCTCCGGGGTCGGCACCGGCGCGAGGACGATCGCCTCCACCTCGGTGTCGATCCGCGCCTGGTCGGAGTCCACCTTCAGGAACACGTCCCCGACCCGCAGCGTCGCCCGCTCGGAGTGCGCGACGACGACCTCGACCTCGTTCATGGTGCAGCAGTATCCCGGGCGCGGTCGCCCGCGTCGCGCCCATTTCGGCGCCGCCGACGGCTCGGCCGCCGCCTCCCGGACCGGGTACCCACGCTCCGATCCCGCTCCCCTAGGATGATCTTCACTCGCACGGCCGGGGGGCCGGGGGGAGGGCGGCGGACGCCAGGGGGGCGCCACCGCACGGGAATCCGGGACATGTGCAGCCTTGGGGGGCGCGGAAATGTCGGCACGTGAAGCGAGGGGTCCGCTGACGACCCTGGCCGTACTGCTCGCCGCGATCGGATCGGTCGCGGCCTTCTTCCTCTCGGTCGAGGGCTACCTGCCGTGGGACGCGATGGTGCGGTCCTGGGCGGCCGCGGAGGACCGGGAGGCGGAGGTCACGGGCGGCGACGCCACCTGGGTCGTCGGAGACGTCGCCGTCCGCAGCCGCCACGACGCGGTGAGCGGGTACGCGCTCACCGGGGACGACAAGGGCGGGAAGCTCTGGGAGTATGTGCCACCGGGCCGGGACACCGTCTGCGACAGCGCCGAGCACGCCGGTGCGAAGGCCGTGCTCGTCGCCCTGAGCAGCGGTGGCGGCAGCGACGACGCCGACGGCGGGTCCGGGGCCTGCAGCACCGTCCTGGCCCTCGACGCCGAGAGCGGGCGGCAGTTGTGGAAGCGGGAGTGGGAGCCGGCGAAGGACCCGCTCAGCGATGCCACCGACCTGAGCGCCCTCGACCTGGACGCCCGCGGAGACCTGGCCGTCGTGGCCGAGGACCCGTTCGAGGGCTACCCGCAGGACGGTACTCAGGAGCGCGCCGCGAAGAAGGACGGCGCATACGCCCTGCGCGCCCTGGACCTGCGCACCGGCGCGCCGCGGTGGACCGCCGAACTGCCCGACCGGTGCGCGCCGGACGAGGTCTCCGCCGGCGAGAAGCGGGTGGTCGCCGTCCTGTCCTGCGACGCCGGCGGACGCGACCGGCGCGAGGTCTCCGAACTGACCGTGGCCGTGCTCGACCGCGCCACCGGCGCCGTGGAGTGGAACGTGCCCGTCGACGCGCGCCGCCCGCTCGACCCGGCGACGAGCGTCGTCATCGACGCGACCGACCCACTGGTGCTCGCCGTGGGGTCGTCGGACGAGGCCGAGGGAGCCTCGGGCCTCTTCGCCTCTTTCGACGACGACGGCCGCCCGCGCCCCACCATCGACTTCGACCAGGGCGACGACGGCATCATCGGGGCGGACAGCCTGATGCAGACGGTGGTCGCGGGCGACCGGCTCTACGCCTTGGCCGGTTACTGGGAGAAGGGCGAGCACCACACGGTCATCGCTTTCGACCTGAGGACCGGCGACCGGGTCTGGTCGGAGGAGATGGACGACCCGGCCGCGGCGATGACGGTGAGCGGTGACAGGCTTACGGTCCTCTGCGAGTGGTCCACCCAGTCCGACGACATCACCACCCTGATCGAACTCGATGCCCGCGACGGCGACGAGACCGACGAGCGCCACTTCCGCGACCCCGTGCCGCGCCCGGTCAGCGCCATGTACGAGGCCGACGGCCTCCTCGTCACCGCGGGCCGCGGCGGCGGAGCGCCCTTCACGGCCTGGGAGCGCTGGTGACCCGGTCCGGCCGACCCGCACCCCGCACCTCGACTCGCCCGAGATCCTCCTGGCCCCCGGCGACGCCACGCTCGTCCACGACGACGCCGACCCCGGCTTCCGGGGCGACGACGCGGGCCGCGGCCGCGACCGGACCGGGCGCCCCCGGAAACCGGTCCGCTCCGCACCGCACGCCCAGCGCGCCGGCACCCCTGTCACGGCCGGGCACGGCACCCGGGCCGCTCCGGCGACGGATGCCGCAGTGATCGAAGCTGCGGAAGCCCCCGCCGGGCGACCTGGTCGCCTGACGGGGGTAGGTGCGGGAGGCTAGTGCCGACGGCGCTTCTTGCGGAGGTCGCGCCAGAAGTCGCGCACGCCGAGAAGGTCGGACACCGCGCCGACCACTTCGAAGGACCACCTGATCGTCCTGACGGCGACTTCATCCACGGCAGGCGCTCCTTCTTCCGGTCGGCGACCCTCTCGTCGTGTGCGACGCGGCGGCGATCGAGAAGGTTGCGCCTGCGGGGCCGACGGACGGCGCCGGCCCCGCGCCGATCGCCGGTTCACACCCCGCCGAGAGCCACCTCCTCGCCGTGGGCCTCGCGGATGCGGAGGTCCGCCGGGGTCTCGCGGCGGACCATGAGGCGGGCGCGGCCGTCGCGGACGGCGACGACGGCCGGGCGGGGCTGGGCGTTGTAGTTGCTGGCCATGACGTGGTGGTACGCGCCGGTCGCGGGCACGGCGAGGAGGTCGCCGGAGGCGAGGGAGGACGGCAGCGCGATGTCGGGCACGACCACGTCCCCGCTTTCGCAGTGCCGGCCGACGACGACGCTGTGGACGGCGTCACCCGCCGCACCCCCGACGGCCGGCCACGCGGTGTAGCGGGCCAGGTAGAGCGACGGCCGCAGCGCGTCGCTCATGCCCCCGTCGACGGAGACGAACCGCCGGCGCAGACCGTCCTTGACGGCTCCCACCCGGTACAGCGTCACCCCGGCGGTCCCGATCATCGAGCGCCCGGGCTCGACGGCGAGCCTCACCGAGCCGGCCGGCAGCACGCGGTCCAGGCCCGCCCGGAGCGCGGCGACGAACGCACCGGGTTCCAGGCGCGGTTGACCGGGGAGGTAGGGGATGCCGGCCCCGCCGCCGAGGTCGATCTCGTCGACCGCGATCCCGTGCCGGTCGGTGAGCTCGGCGACGAAGGCGGCGACCCGCTCGGCCGCCAGCGTGAGCCCGTCGGTGGCGGTGACCTGCGACCCGATGTGGCAGTGCACACCGGCCAGCCGCAGGGCGGGCTGCCCGGCCACCGCGAGGACGGCCCGCTCGGCGTGCCCCTCGCGCACGGGGAAGCCGAACTTGACGTCGTCGCCGCCGGTCGCCATGTACGCGTGGGTCTCGGCGGTGACGCCGGGGGTGATCCGGACGTACACGTCCTGGACGCGACCGGCCGCGGCGGCCGCCCGGCCAAGCCGGTCGATCTCCTCCAGGCAGTCGACGACGACCACGCCCACGCCGTGGGAGACGGCCGCCTCCAGCTCGGCGACGGACTTGTTGTTGCCGTGGAAGACGATCCGGGCCGCGTCGAAGCCGGTGTCCACGGCCAGTTCGAGCTCGCCGCCGCTGCACACGTCGAGGTGCAGGCCCTCGGAGTCGACCCAGCGCACCATCTCGGCGCAGAGGAACGCCTTGGACGCGTAGTGCACCTGGTCGGCGCCGGACGCGCGCCACGCGCGGGCGCGGTGGCGGAAGTCGGCCTCGTCGACCACGTACAGGGCGGTGCCGCAGGCCTCGGCCAGCTCGTCCAGGGCGACACCGCCGACGTGTATCCGGCCGTCGACCGTCCGCGCGGTCAGCGGCCAGACCTCGGGGGCCGCCTCGGGCGGGGCCGCGACGGTGATCCCGTCGGCCGCATCGGGGCGGGGGGCGTCGACGGCGGTCGCGAGGGAGGGGGAGGACACGTGCGCTACTCCTGGGTGAGGACGACGAGCATGAGCAGGTCGTCGCTGGGATCGGTGCAGTGGTGGGAGTCGCCCGCGGCGAGGTGGACGCTGTCGCCCGGTCGCAGCAGGTGGGTGGTGCCCCCGGCGGCGAGCCGGCAGGACCCGGCGAGGACGGTGACGAACTCCTCGCCGGGGTGGCTGACGGGTCCGGCGTGGTCGCCGAGGTCGGCGTGGAGGAGGCGGGGCCTGAGGAGCGCGGCTCCCGGGGCGCCGAGATCCCAGATGCCCCGGTGGCCGGCGGTCCGCGCCAGGAGCGGCGCGGGCGTGAAGCGAGGGGCGAACGGCGGAGTCGGCTCCGGGGCCGACGGCCGCTCCCCGCCGAGGAGTTCGGCCGGCGTCGTCCCCATCGCCTCGGCGATCGCGGCCAGCGTGCGCACGGTGGGGTTGGCCGCGCCCGACTCCATCTGCGAGACGTACGCGGGCGAGACGCCGGCCCGGGCGGCCACCGCGCTCAGGGTCATCCCGCCGGCCCGGCGGACCCGCGCGACGGAGGCGGCGAGCACGTCGACCGCGGCGACGGTCCCGTCCTGGGCTTCACCCGAGGGGCTTGACGTGGTCATGTGGCAACAGTAAGACTCCCGCATCGCATAGATCAAGCCATCCGGTCGCGACCTTTACCGTGAGTGGAAAAGGACTGGACCAATTCACCGGCGGCCCTGACGGGCCGTCAACAACCGCTGTACAAAGGGAGGTAGAGCCGTGCCGTCACCACGCGAGTCGCTCGCCCCCACCCCGACCCTGGACCTGCTCCGCGCGGCCGCCGAGCTGTTCGGTCCGGCCGCGCGGCGGCTGGTGGCGGTGCTCGCCGAGGACTACCCCGCCTCACTGGAGAGCCGTCCGGGGCAGCTGCTGCGGGTCGCGGAGGCGGGCCCCGCGGACCTCGACGCCCTGCTGTCCGCGGCCGGGTTCGCCTCCACCGACGACCTGCGCCGCCTCGCCGCCCACGAGAGCGACCAGCGGCTCGCCGACCCGGACCTGCGCTTCACCCTGCGCGAGCCGCGGTCGGAGCCCAGCGAGCGGTCCGCGCTGCGGCGCATGATCGCCGCGGAGGAGGACAACCTCCGCCGCACCCTGTCCGACCTCCAGGCCAACGGCGCCCTGGAACTGGCCGCGTCCGCACTCCTCGGCGCCCGCCGGCGCTGGGTGCTCGGCGACCTGAAGTCGACCGGGTACGCCGCCCTGCTGGCCACCGACCTGACCAGCAGCCTGCGGGACGTCACCCTCGTCCCGCCCGGCACGGGCGCGGCGGTCAACGCCATCAGCGACGCGCACCCGAGCGATGCGCTGGTGGCGTTCAGCTTCCGCAACTACAGCGACCTGACGGTCCAAGTGGCGCGCGAGTTCCACGCGTTGGGCGCCACCGTCGTCGCGCTCACCGACAGCTACGCGAGCCCCGTCTGCGCCTACGCCACCCACACCCTGGCGGTGGACACGCGCAGCGAGTCCCCGCACCACTCCCCGACCGCCGTCGCGGCCACCGCGCACGTGCTCGCGGCGCTGGCCGCGGCCGGCGCGAAGGGCGCGGGGCGGCGGGGGCGGAGGCGGGCGGAGCTGTTCCGCGCCCTGGACATCTACCACCCCGAGGGCGCCGAGCCGTCCGGGCTCCCCGAGTCCGGCCCGTCGCACGACGGTTAGGCCCTTTCCGCACCGACATCCCGTCCCTCGACGCCCCTCCCCGGAGCCCCGTGCCCCGGCGTCGGGAAAGGCAGTGCTTCCCGTGACCCCACCCCCGCCCGACCCCCCGCCCGGCTGTCCCTCCGGCCCGCACGACACCCCGCACGACACCCCGCCCGCATCCCGCCCGGCCGCCCCGTCCGACGACGCCGCGGCACGTGCGCTGACGGCCGACGTCGTCGACCTCTGCTCCCGTCTGATCCGCTTCGACACCAGCAACTACGGCGGCGGCGAGGCCCGCGGCGAACGCGAGGCCGCCGAGTGGGTCGCCGAACTGCTCGCCGACGCCGGTCACACCCCCGTCGTCCTCGAGTCCGCCCCGCGCCGGACCAGCACCGTGGTCCGCATCCCCGGCACGGACCCGACCGCTCCCGCCCTGCTCGTCCACGGGCACCTGGACGTGGTGCCCGCCGAGGCGTCCGACTGGAGCTTCGACCCGTTCTGCGGGGAGGTGCGCGACGGCGCGGTCCTGGGCCGCGGCGCCCTGGACATGAAGGACATGCTGGCGATGATGGCGGCGCTCGTCCGGTCCTGGGCCGCCCGCGGGATCCGGCCGCCGCGCGACATCGTGATGGCGTTCGTCGCGGACGAGGAGGACACCGGCGAGCTGGGGGCCGGCTTCCTCGTCGAGCGCCACCCGCAGCTGTTCGACGGGGTGGCCACCGCGATCGGCGAGTCGGGCGGCTACTCGGTGCGGCTGCCGGACGCCGGGCTGCTCTACCCGATCGCCGTCGGCGAGCGCGGCAGCGCCTGGATGAACCTGACGGCGCGCGGCGCGGCCGGCCACGGCTCGCGCCCCGGGGGCGACAACGCCGTCACAGCCCTCGCCCGCACCCTGACCGCGCTGTCGGCGCACCGCTGGCCGGTCCGCACCGTCCCCGCCGTGGCCACCCTCCTCGACGGGCTCTCGCAGCGGCTCGGCTTCACCGTCGACCCCGCCGACCAGGCGTCGCTCGCGCGGCTCGGCGAGGCGGCGCGGCTGGTGGAGGCGACGGTGTCGCACACCCTCAACCCCACCATGCTGCAGGCGGGTTACAAGCACAACGTGATCCCGAGCGAGGCCGTCGCGGGCGTCGACGGCCGCATCCTGCCGGGCGCGGAGGACGACTTCTTCGCCACCGTCGACGCGCTCCTGGAGGACGGCGTCACCCGCGCGTTCCACAACTACGCCGCCCCGGTCGCCGCGGACCACACCTCACCGGAGTTCGCCGCCATGGCCGGCGCCCTGCGCAGGGCCGACCCCGAGGCCCTGGTGCTGCCGTTCGTCATGTCGGGCGGCACCGATGCGAAGGCCTTCTCCCGGCTCGGCATCCAGTGCTACGGCTTCGGCCCGCCCGGCCGCACCCCGCCCGGCTTCGACGCCTGGTCCTACGTCCACGGCGTGGACGAGCAGGTGCTGGTGAGCAGCCTCGACTTCGGGGTGCGGGTCCTGGAGGACTTCCTGCTGACCGATCCGCGCACCGCCTCGCCCGAGGACCCGGGTACGGCCCCGCCGCGGACCTGAGCGCCGCCTCACCGGCCCCCGGCGCCGCACCCCCCCCCACCCCACCGACCCGAGCGCCGCACCGCTCGCCCACCCCCCGCGCGTCCCGATCCCGCCCCTCCTCTCCCTGGAGCGCCCTCATGAGTCCCCTCCGCACCCCCGGCCACCGCGCCCGCAGAGGCGCCGCGCTGGCCACCGCCCTGCTGCTCGGCATCGGCGCGAGCTCGCTGACCGCTCCGACGGCCGTCGCCGCCGGCGGCGACGGAACCACCCTTCGGATGCCCGTCACCGGCAACGGCATCGACAGCCTGAACCCGTTCCTCGCCTACTTCTCCGGCAGCCTGGACGTGTTCGCCGCGATCTACCCCTCGCTCAACACGATGGACGCCGACGGCACCGCGAAGCCGTACCTGGCGGAGTCCTGGGAGACGTCCGCCGACAAGCTCACCTGGACCTTCAAGATCCGCAAGGACCTGAAGTGGAGCGACGGCAAGCCGATCACGGCGGAGGACGCCGCCTGGACGTTCAACATGATCATGACCGACCCCACGGCCGCCACCGCGAACGGCTCCCTCGTGGAGAACTTCGACTCCGTCAGCGCCCCCGACGCCGGCACCCTCGTCATCCGGACGAAGAAGCCGCAGGCCAACATGCTGACCATCAGCATCCCGGTGTCGGGCATCCCGATCGTGCCGAAGCACGTCTGGGAGCCGCAGGCGAAGAACCTCAAGGACTTCAAGAACGACAGCTACCCGATCGTCGGCTACGGTCCGTGGACCCTGACCGAACGCAAGGTCGAGCAGTACGTGAAGTTCGACGCCAACGACGACTTCGTCCTCGGCGCGCCGAAGTTCGACCACATGATCCAGCAGCAGTTCAAGAACAGCGACGCCGCCGTCGCGGCCCTGCGCTCGGGCCAGCTCGACTACCTCCGCGACCTCAACCCGACCCAGTTCAAGGCGCTGGAGGGACAGAAGGGGCTGGAGACCTTCAAGGAGGTCGGCGACCGCTGGAGCGGCATCGAGGTCAACGGCGACGCCCGCACCCGCAGCGGCAAGAAGATCGGCACGGCGCACCCCGCGCTCGGCGACGTCAAGGTCCGCACCGCGCTGGCCCTGGCCGTCGACAAGGAGACGGTGGTGAAGAAGATCCTCGGCGGCCTCGCCCGGCCCGGCGGGGGCTACCTGCCGCCGTCGCTGCCGCAGTACGAGTGGAAGCCCTCGGCCGCCGAGCGGCTCGACCACGACCTCGACCGGGCCAACGCCCTGCTGGACGACGGCGGTTACAAGAAGGGCGGCGACGGGATCCGGGTTGATCCGAAGTCGAAGCGCAAGCTGGAGTTCCGCCTCGGCATCCACTCCGACAACGACACCTACGCCAAGCTCTCCACCTACCTCACCGGCTGGTTCAAGGAGATCGGCGTGAAGACCGAGATCCAGGCGATGAGCTCGTCCAAGCTCAACGCGGACCTCGCCAAGGGCGACTGGGACATCCTGACGGACTCCTGGTCGACCGGCCCGGACCCCACGTACCTGCTCGGCATCCAGAGCTGCGGAGCGCTGCCGGACGACAAGGGCGAGGGCGGCAGCACCGACTCGTTCTTCTGCGACAAGGAGTACGACGAGCTGTTCAAGGACCAGCAGAGCGCGTTCTCCGAGTCGGAGCGGGCCGAGCTGCTGCGGCAGATGCAGTCGATCCTGTACAAGGCCAACCACAACATCCTGATCTACTACGCCGACGCGCTCGGCGTGTACCGGAGCGACAAGGTCACGGGCGTGGTCGCGGGCAAGCCGAACGCGGACGGCGCCCACCCCGCGCAGCTCGCCCTGGACACCTACCTGAACGCGGCCCCCGCCAAGGCGACGGAGAAGGCCGCGGCCGCGAGCGGGGACGGCAACGGCACGCTCATCGCCGTCGGCGCCGCCGTCGCCCTCGTCCTGGTCGCGGGCGGGGTCGTCGTGGCCCGCCGCCGTTCCGCCGACGACCGGGAGTAGGCGTGTCGGACACCATCGCCGCCGCCGGCACCCTCGACCCGCCGGCGGTGGCGCCCCCGCCCCGCCGGCGCGGATCCGGCTTCGCCCGCTACCTGGCGGGCAAGGCCGCCGCGGCCTGCGTGAGCCTGCTGGTCACCCTCGTGATCGGGTTCGTGCTGTTCAGCCTGATGCCGGCCGACCCCGTCCAGTCGCTCACCCGAGGGCGCCCCACCAGCGACGCCCAGATGGCCGAGCTGCGCCGCCAGCTCGGTCTGGACCAGTCCGTACCGGAACGTTTCCTCTCCTTCGTCGGCGACGTCCTGACCGGGAATCTCGGCACGTCGTGGGAGTTCCAGCAGCCGGTGAGCGAGCTCATCGGCGAGCGGCTCTGGCCGACGCTGCTGCTGACGGGCACCGCGACCGCGATCTCGGTGCTGCTGGGACTCTGGCTGGGCGTCAGAGCCGGTTGGCGGCAGGGCGGCAAGCTGGACCGGATCGCGTCCGCCACCTCGCTGACCCTGTGGTCGGTGCCGACGTTCTGGCTCGGCATCATCCTGCTGATCACCTTCAGCGTCGGCGTCGGCCCGCTGCCCGGGTTCCTGCCGGCCGGCGGGATGAGCGACCCCGCCGTCACCGGCGGCCTCGACCAGGTCCTCGACGTGGCGTGGCACCTGGTCCTGCCCTGCCTGACCATGGTGCTCGTCGTGTTCGCCCAGTACGTCACGGTCATGCGCTCCTCCGTCATCGACGAGCTCGGCAGCCCGTACCTGCTGACCGCGCGGGCCAAGGGGCTGCGCGACGAGCAGGTGCGGCGACGGCACGCCGTGCCCAACGCCCTGCTGCCGTCGGTCACGATGATCTTCATGCAGCTGGGCACCGTCGTCGGCGGAGCCATCACGGTGGAGACCGTCTACTCCTGGCCTGGCCTCGGGCTGCTCAGCTACCAGGCCCTCAAGGTGCCCGACCTGCCGCTGCTGCAGGGCACCTACATCGTCTTCAGCGCTTCGGTGATCCTCATGAACCTTCTGGCCGACGTGGTCTACCGCTTCCTCGACCCCCGGGTGCGTGCCCAGTGACCACACCCGCGACCGCCCCGGCGGACACCGGGCCCGCCCCGTCCGCCCCGCTCCCCTACGTCCACAAGGAGGCCGGCTTCGTCCGCTCCTTCCTGCGCGTCCCCTCAGGTGTGGCGGGCGTCGGCATCCTCGCCGTGTCCGGTCTCCTGGCCCTGCTGGCACCGCTGTTCGTGTCCGCCGACGACCTCGACGTCATCAAGGTCGACGGCCCGTCCCTGCACGGTCCGACCGACGGGTACCCGCTCGGGACCGACCAGGAGGGCCGCTCGATCCTGCTGCTGGTGGTCTGGGGAGCGCGCTCCTCGCTCGCCGTCGGGCTGCTGGCCACCGTGCTGACCGTGGTCCTCGGCAGCGCGATCGGCCTGGTCGCCGGCCACTACGGCGGCTGGACGGGAAAGGGCCTGATGCATGTCACCGACTGGTTCATCGCCCTGCCCGGCCTCCCGCTGGCCATCTCCCTGGCGGCGGTGCTCGGCCAGGGCAGCACGTCCATCACCATCGCCATCGCGGTGACCAGCTGGGCCTCCACCGCACGGCTCGTGCGCGCGCAGACCCTGTCGGTGGAGGCGAGGCCGTTCGTCGAACGGGCCAGGGCGCTCGGCGCGAGCGGCCGGCAGGTGATGGTGCGGCACGTCCTGCCGAACGTCACCCCGCTGATCCTGGTCTCCTCGACCCTGACCGTCGCCTCCGCGATCCTCTCCGAGGCCACGCTGACGTTCCTCGGGCTCGGCGACCCGACCGGGATCTCCTGGGGCTCGATGCTCAACTCGGCGCTCAACGGCGGCGCCGTGACCGCCGGCGCCTGGTGGTACCTGTACCCGCCGGGCGTCGCCATCCTGATCGTCGTCCTCGGCTTCACGCTGACCGGCCGGGCCGTCGAGACCGTACTCAACCCGAGGTCGGTGAGCGCCCGATGAGCGCCATGCTGGAGGTCGAGGACCTCACCGTCACCTACCGCACCGGCGGCCGGTCCGTCCCCGCGCTGCGCGGGGTGGACCTGACCCTGGACCGCGGTGAGACGCTCGGCCTGGCCGGCGAGTCCGGCTCGGGCAAGTCCACGCTGGCGCTCGCCCTGCTGCGGCTGCTGCCCGCCGCGGCCGAGGTCGGCGGCCGGGTGCGCTACGAGGGTGAGGACCTGCTCACCGCCCGGTGGAACCGGATGCGGGCCGTCCGCTGGGCGGAGGCGTCGGTGGTGTTCCAGGGGGCGATGAGCGCCCTCAACCCGGTGCACACCGTCGGGGACCAGCTCGTCGAGCCGATCCTGCTGCACGGCCGCAAGGCCGGCGAGGAGGGCGGCCGGATCACCGAGCGGGAGGCCCGCCGCCGGGCGGGCGAACTCCTGGAGTCGGTCGGCGTCCCGGCCGCCCGGATGCGCGGCTACCCGCACGAGTTCTCCGGCGGGCAGCGGCAGCGCATCATGATCGCCATGGCGCTGGCCTGCCGGCCGTCCCTGATCGTCGCGGACGAGCCGACGACCGCGCTCGACGTGATGGTGCAGGCCCAGATCCTCGACCTGCTCGCGGAGCGGGTCCGGGACGAGGGCATCGGGATCATCATGATCAGCCACGACCTGTCGGTCCTCGGCCAGATGTGCGACCGGCTGGCGGTGATGTACGCGGGGCAGATCGTCGAGCACGGGCCCTCGGGCCGGCTCCTGGAGGACCCGCGGCACCCGTACACGGGGGCGCTGTCCCGGGCCTTCCCCACCATCGGCGACCCCGCGTCCCGCCGGGCGCCGGCCGGCCTGCCCGGCGATCCGCCCGACCAGGCGGCGCTGGGCGCGGGGTGCTCCTTCGCGCCCCGCTGCCCGCAGGTGCACGAGGTCTGCCGCAGCCGTCCCGTCGAGCTGTGGCCCGCGGGCGACGACCGGGTCTCGGCCTGCCTGCGCACGCTGCCCGGCTTCCCCGACGTCACCCCCACGGCGAGCGAGCCGGCCACGGAAGGAGCCCGCCGATGACGACCGGCAGCACGGAGGGGGCGGCCGTGCCCGCCCTGGAGGTCCGGGACCTGCACGTCACCTACCCGGCCCGCGGCGGGCGCGGACCCGCCCGGGCCGTCGACGGGGTGAACCTGCGGCTGCACGAGGGTGAGGTGCTCGCCCTGATCGGCGAGTCCGGCTGCGGCAAGTCCACCCTGGCCAGGGCCCTGACCGGGCTGGTGAGGCCCACCTCGGGCCAGGTGCTGCGCCGGGGCGTGCCGCTGCGGTACACCGGCGCGGCGATGAAGGCGCACCGCAAGGACGTCCAGCTCGTCCTGCAGGACCCCGGCGGCGCCCTCAACCCCCGGCAGAACGTGTACGGCGCTGTCGCCGAGGGCCCCAGGCTCCACCGGATGACCGCCGGGCTCGACGAGCGGGTGCACTCGGCCCTCTCCCGTGCCGGGCTGCGGCCGCCGCAGGACTACATGTCCCGCTTCCCGCACCAGATGTCGGGCGGGCAGCAGCAGCGGGTGGTGATCGCGGGCGCCCTGGCCCTCGACCCCTCCGTGATCGTCGCGGACGAGCCGGTCGCCTCGCTCGACGCCTCCGTGCGCGGCGAGATCCTGCGGCTGCTGCTCGACCTGCGCCGCGACCTCGGGCTCTCGTCGCTGGTCGTCAGCCACGACCTGGGGCTCGCCTGGAACATCGCCGACCGGGTGGCCGTGATGTACCTCGGCCGGGTGGTGGAGGTGGGCACCGTCGAGGAGGTGCTGCTCGACCCGCAGCACCCGTACACCAAGGCGCTGCTCTCGGTGCTGCCCGAGGGCGGCGCGCGCGGCCGGCGTCCGGTGCTGCTCGCCGGCGAGCCGCCGGACCCGACCGCCGTCCCCGGCGGCTGCCGCTTCCACCCCCGCTGCCCGGCGTACGCGGCGCTGGACGCGGCGGGGCGTACTGCGGCGGGCTGCGACCGGCGGTCGCTGCCGGTCCTGGGCGACGGGGCGGGCGACGGCGCGGTGGAGGGTGCCGGCGCGGCGCAGGGCAGCGGCGCGGCGAAGGGCGGTCGGGCGGCCTGCCACCTCGTCGAGGCAACCGCGTGAACGCGTCGGTGGCCTCCCTCCGGCTCCCCGGACCGTCGGCGGGCGGCCGCCTGCTGACGGTCCGGGACGTGGAGGGCCCGGCGGAGATGGCCGCCTGCATCGCCCTCTACGAGCGGGTGATGGGCCTCAGAAGCGGCGACGGAAGCCTCAACCTCCGCCTGCTGACCGCGCTCCAGCACAACAGCGGGCTGGTGCTCGGCGCGTTCCTGGACGGTGAGCCGGTCGGCTTCACCTACAGCTTCCTCGCCCGCGGGCACGACCGGGGCCGCCAACTCCTCTACCAGTACTCCCAGTTGGCCGTCGTCGCGCGCGAGCTCCAGGGCACGGGGGTGGGGCGGCTGCTCAAGCTGGGGCAGCGGGAGCGGTGCCTGGCCGAGGGCACGACGCTGATGCGCTGGGCGTACGACCCGGTCCAGACCCGCAACGGGCACTTCAACCTGGACGTCCTCGGCGCCGTCGTGGAGACCTTCACCCCCGCGATGTACGGCACCGAGGGCTTCGGCGACGCCACCGGCGACACCACCGACCGCTTCATCGTCACCTGGCGGCTCGAAGGGGCCGCTCCCCCGCCGCCCGCCCGCCCGCTTCCGCCCCCGCCCCCGTACGGCCACCGGGTGGGGGACGTGCGGACCGCGGGCGAGGACCGGTTCGTCGTGCTGCCCGACGACTGGCAGCGCCACCGCGCCGAGGTCGGCCCCGCGGCGGCCGCCGAGGACCGGGCCCGGCTGACGGGGACGTTCACCCGGCTGCTCGCCGACCGGGTGGCCGACTCCTGTGTGCGTCTCGGGGACGGGTACGCCGCCTACCGCTTCCGCCCGACGCCCCCCACCCTTCCGTAGAACGGCCACGACGATGACCATCACCCTGAGCGAGATCGAGCTGTCCCTGGTCCGGCTCGACCTCGTGCACTCCTTCGAGACCAGCTCGCACCGCAAGACCTACCTGGAGCACATCGTCGTGCGCGCCACCGCCGAGGACGGGACGGTGGGCTGGGGCGAGTGCGCCTCCCCCAGCGACCCGTACTACTGCGGCGAGTCCACGTGGAGCTGCTGGCAGGTGCTGGGCCGGTACCTCGCGCCGATGCTGATCGGCCGGCCCTGGAACCACCCCGAGGAGGCGGCCCGGCACACGGCCAAGGTCAGCGACAACCACTTCGCGCGGGCCGGCCTCGACATGGCCTGCTGGGACCTGTACGGCCGGCGGCGCGGCGAGCCGCTCGCCGACCTGCTCGGCGCGACGGCGACCGCCGTGCCCGCCGGGGTCAGCCTCGGCATCGAACCCACCGTCGACGCGCTGCTCGCCCAGGTCGCGCGGCACGTCGAGGACGGCTACCGCCGCGTCAAGCTGAAGATCCGGCCGGGCTGGGACGTCGAGCCCGTGCGGGCCGTGCAGAGCGCGTTCCCGCACGTCGCACTCCAGGTCGACGCGAACACCGCCTACCACCCCGACCGCGGGGACCTGCCCGCCGCGCTCGACGGGCGCGGGCTGCTGATGGTCGAGCAGCCGTACGCCCCCTCCGACCTGCTCGGCCACGCCGCCTTGGCCGCCCGGTTCGAGACGCCGGTGTGCCTGGACGAGTCGGTCACCACCCCCGACGTGCTGCGCACGGCGCTGGCGCTGGGTGCCGCCGACGTCGTCAACGTCAAGGTGTCCCGGCTCGGCGGCCTCGGCCCCTCGCTGGCCGTGCACGACCTGTGCCGGGACGCGGGGGTGCCCGTGTGGTGCGGGGGGATGCACGAGTTCGGCATCGGCCGGGCCGCGAACCTGGCGCTGGCCGGGCTGCCCGGGTTCACCCTCCCCTCGGACGTCTCCGGCTCGGACAAGTACTACCGGCAGGACGTCGTCGCCCCGGCGATCCGCGCGGTGGACGGCATGGTCGCCGTCCCGCGCGGCGGGGCGGGGATCGGCGTCGAGGTCGACACCGCGCGGCTGGCCCGGCACACCCGCCGCACCTGGACCGTCCGCCCCGCCCCCGCCCGGGCGGCCGCCCCCGCCGTGGAGGACTGCCGTGTCTGACCCCGCCGAGCTGCTCGCCCTCGCCCGCACCCGCGGCGACGCCTGCCTGGAGCGCTGGGAGCGGCTGGTCGCCCTGGAGACGCCGTCCGGCGACGCCGACCTCGCCGCGGTGTTCGGCAAGGAGCTGGCCGCGGGGCTCGCCCCCACCGCGGACCGGGTGGAGCACCCGCCGGGGCCCGGGGGCGACCACCTGGTCGCGCACTGGCCGGGCCGGTCGGCGGACGCCGGACATGTGCTGCTCGTCGCCCACAGCGACACCGTCTTCCCCGCCGGTACGGTCGCCGGCCGGCCGTTCACGCTGGCGGAGGACGGCGACACCGTCACCGGGCCCGGCGTCTTCGACATGAAGGGCTCCCTGGTCGCGGTGGAGCTGGCGATGGACCTCCTGGCCCGCACGGGCGGGGCCCCGAGCCGGCCCGTGCGGCTCCTGGTGGTCAACGACGAGGAGATCGGCAGCCCGGACGGCAGCCGGCTCGTCGCCGCGCACGCGGACGGAGCCGTCGCCGTCCTCGGCCTCGAACCACCGCTGCCCGGCGGGGTGTTGAAGACGGGGCGCCGGGGGGTGGCCCGGATCCGGCTGTCCGTGAGGGGAGTCGGCGCGCACGCGGGTCTCGACGCGGCGCAGGGCGTCTCCGCGATCGACGAACTCGTCGATCAGCTGGCCGCGTTGCGTGCCGTCGCGGCCGGCCTCCCCGACGCGGCGCTCAACGTCGGCACGGTGTCGGGCGGGACCCGCGCCAACGTCGTCGCCGAGCACGCCGAGGCCGAGATCGGCCTGCGCTACGCCACGCCGGAGACGGAGCAGGCGCTGCTGGCGGCGGCGCGGGAACCCCGGGCCGTACGCCCCCGGGCCGTGCTGTCCGCGCGGACGCTGTCCCACCGGCCGGCGTGGGCGAGGGACCCGGAGAACCCGCTGGCCGCGGAACTCGTCGCGCTGGGTGGCCCGTTGGGCCTCGACCTGTCGTGCGGGACGTCGGGGGGCGCGGGCGACACCAACCTCACCGGGGCGCTCGGCATCCCCACCGTCGACGGCCTGGGGCCGGACGGGGCGGGGGCGCACAGCGAGGACGAGTGGGCCTCGCTGTCGTCCCTGCTGACACGGGGGGCGCTGCTGGCGTCGTACCTGAGCCGCGACTGAACGGCGCGGGTCGCTCTCCGGTCCGGTACGCCCGCGCGTGCGCGGGCCGTCGCGCGAGCGCGTGCCCGCGCCGGCCGGAAAGGGCACGCGGACCGCACCTACCGGCACATGTGAGCCCGTTGACACCCGGTCGCCCATCGACAACGCACTCTTCTCCTTTGTTCGCCCGCCACCCCCGAGGACCCCGATGACCCTCCCCGACCGTCTCCCCTCCGGCGGGCTCACCCGCCCCGCCGCCCTGCAGCCAGGTGACCGGGTGGCCGTGATCGCCGCCAGCGGCCCCGTCGACCAGCCCAACCTGGAGGTCGGCCTGCAATCCCTGCGGGGCCTCGGCCTGCGGCCCGAGGTGTTCGCCTCCGCCCGGACCGGGGGCGACTACCTGGCCGGCAGCGACCGGTTGCGTGCCGACGACCTGACCGCCGCCCTGACCGACCCCGCCTTCACCGCCGTGTTCTGCGCGGCGGGCGGGTACGGGGCCCAGCGCACCCTGGAGCTGGTCGACTGGACGCGCATGGGCACCCCCACGCCCCGGGCCGTCATCGGGTTCTCCGACGTGACCGCGATCCTGGAGGCCGTCGCGGTGCGCCTCGGCTGGGTCGGGTTCTTCGGTCCGATGCCCGGCGGCGGGGGATTTCGTCCCGGGAGGGCCGACTTCGACGCGCTGGCCGCGCTGCTCACCGATCCCGCGTCGGTGAAGGAGCTCCGGTTCCCCGCGTCCCGCGCGCTGGCCGGCGGCGTCGCCGAGGGCGTCACGCTCGGCGGCACGCTCAGCCTCCTGGCCAGTTCGGCGGGCACCGCGACCTCCCTGCCCGCCGCGGGCGGCATCCTGCTGATCGAGGACGTGGAGGAGGAGCCCTACCGCCTCGACCGCCTCCTCACCCAGCTGCGCCGCAGCGGCTACCTGGCCGACGCGGCCGGGATCGTCTGCGGCACGTTCACCGACTGCGGCCCCCGCGAACGCGTCGAGGAGCTGCTCCACGACCGGCTCTCCGACCTCGGCGTCCCCGTCCTGCTCCGCGCGGACATCGGCCACGGCGTGCACCAGCAGACCTTCCCCGTCGGCCTCCCCGCCCGGCTCGACGCCGACGCGGGCACCCTCACGTTCGCCGTCCCCGCGCTCGTCTGACCCGTTCCCGCGCTCGCCCGACCCGTCCCCGCGGGCATCCGACCCGTCCCCGCGGGCGCTCGCGTCACGGCAGCGTGAGCACCCGCGGGCCGTCCTCGGTGATCGCGACGGTGTGCTCGACGTGGGCGGCGCGGCTGCCGTCGGTGGTGCGGAGGGTCCAGCCGTCGGGGTCGGTGCGGTAGTCGTTGCGGCCGCCGGCCATGAGCATCGGCTCGATGGCGAGGGTGAGGCCGTGGCGCAGGGGATAACCGCGCCCGGGGCGGCCGAAGTTGGGGACGTGCGGGTCCTCGTGCATCTGGCGGCCGATCCCGTGCCCGCCGAAGTCGGCGGGCATCCCGCAGCGGGCCTCGCGGGCGACGGTGCTGATCGCGTGCGAGATGTCCCCCATCCGGTGGCCGACGACCGCCGCGGCGATCCCCGCGTCCAGCGCGCGATGCGTGGCGGCGATGAGCTCCTCGTCGCCCGGCCTCGGCGTGCCCACGACGAAGCTGATCGCCGCGTCCCCGGTCCACCCGTCGAGCTTCGCCCCGCAGTCGACGCTCACCAGGTCGCCGTCCCGCAGCCGCTGTCCGCCCGGGATCCCGTGCACCACCGCGTCGTTCACCGACGCGCAGATCACCGCGGGGAACGGCGTCGGCGCGAACGACGGCCGGTACCCGAGGAACGGCGAACCCGCCCCCGCCGCCTCCAGCACCTCCCGCGCCGCCTCGTCCAACTCCCGCAGCCTCACCCCCACCCCCGCGGCCTCCCGCGCCGCGGCCAACGCGTTCGCCACCACCCTCCCGGCCTCCCGCATCGCCTCCATCGCGGCATCCGTCTTGATCTCCACCATCCACACCACATCCTCCCGCGAGGGCACACCGAAGCACCGCCCACCCAATACCTATACCGGTATGAGTATCACGGCCGCCCGCCTACGCGCACATCCGAGGGGGTGCGGGCGGATGCGGCGGCCGCACGCCGGTTCGGCGTTCGCCGCGCCGCCGCGAGGTACGCGAACGCCTGGCGTACGCCGAGGGCCGGGGCGTGCCGGTCGGGAGGGCGCTCGTCCGCTTCGACGTGTCCTAGCCGTACGGGTTCAGGGCGCGGAAGCGGACGGTGCGGGTGCGGCGGTCGAACCACAGACGGGTGGAGGAGCCGTCGGCGTCGCGGTCGAGGGTGTCCGAGCGGACCCAGTGGGGGTCGTCCGGGCCCTCGCCGCGGAGCGGTTCCTCGAACCAGGAGGGGAAGTCGTCGGCCGGGGCCCCGGAGACGAAGGTGTGGGCGGCGGCCAGTTCCGCGAGGGTGCCCGGGGCCAGGCGGGCGAAGCCCGAGATCGCCAGTTCCGGGGACGGCAGGTCCCGTTCGTCGTCCCGGCTGCTGACCCATCGGGCGTCGGCGAGCGGGCCGAGGGCGGGGAACGCCTGCTCCAGCGGTTCGGTGTCGGTGCACCAGCGCCTCTCGGGGCCGTTCGACTCCTGGCCCAGTGCCCCGCAGACGGGCAGGACCGCGAGCCCGGCGGCGATGCCGAGCAGTTCGCGTCGTTTCACCGCGGACCCCCTCGCGTCTGGCGTCGGGGCACCTTGTCGGGCTGTCACAGGAGGTCGAGGAGCGCGTCCAGCGGGGCCGGGACCTCGTCGGGGCGCAGCTCCTCGACGAGGAGGCGACCGTAGCGGATCTTGCGGCCCTTCTTCGTGCCGAAGAACCTCCGCAGGACCGCCTCGCGGGGGCGGCCGGCGTGGGCGGGCTGGTGCAGGAGGGTCTGCCAGGGGCGCAGGTCGCCCGCGCGGCGGACGACGTCCTCGATCCGCGCGACGCCGAGCGCGCGGACGAGCTCGTCCTCCAGGTCCGCGGCGCATACGAAGACGTCCTCCTCCGCGGCCCCCGCGCGCCCGAACCCCCGCTCGTAGAAGCCCCGTTCGCGCTCGTCGCACAGCCCCACGAGCCGCAGGCCCGCCCCGCCGGGCCCCAGCCGCTCGGCGTAGCGCCCGACGTTCATCGCCCCGCCCATCGACACCACCGCCACCCCCTCCCCCGCCAGGTCCCGCCCCCGCATCCGCGCCAGCGCGTCCACCGCCGCGAGATCGCTCAGCCCCTCGACCAGCACCACCGTCCGCACCCCCCACTCCCCGGGCCGCCCCCGCCCCTCCCCGGCCACCCACTCCCGCACCGCGTCCCCGAACACACCCGTCTCCACCATGCACCGAGTGTGCCCGTCCCCCCTCCCCTACGGCCCGCCGTTTTCCGGCACACACAGCGGGCCCCGACCCTTCCTGCGCCGCGGGGCCGGCCGCCATCCCCGCGCCACCCCCGACCTGCTCGAGCACCTCCTCGCGGCCCCGGACCCGCAGGTCGCCGAGGAGGCCGCGGCGCACCCCGCGCTGCCGCCGTCGCGGAGGGACGACCTGCTCACCGCGGCCGGGCTCTGACGACGGCGGACCGCCGTCAGCCCGGTCGCACGCTCAGCTGGCGCCCCAGCTCGCGGAAGCCGAGGGCGAGGGCGACGCGGCGAGAGGCGGGCGGGACCGCGCGCCACTGCGGGAGGAGGCCCGCCGCGAGCGCGTGGGCGACCGCCGCGGAGGCGACGAGGCGGGCGAGGCCGCGGCCGCGGACGTCCGGGTGGACGAGCACGCAGAGGTGCGCCGTCGACGCGGGCCAGGCCTCGTGACCGGCGACGGCGACGACCCGCCCGCTGTCGTCGCGCGTCACGAAGAGGGGCGAGGTGACCTCGTCGATCGCGCTCTCGGCCGCGTCGCCGGGACCGACCGCGTCGAGCAGCGCGGCGACGTCCGGGTGCGCCGCCGGAAGGCGCTCCACCCCGCCCGCGACCGGCGCGAAGGCGTCGCCGTCCACGTACGCGAGCGCGGCCGGCCCCAGCACCCCGGCGTGCGGCAGGTCCCCGAGCCGCGCGAGGACGGGGCCGCCCGCCACCGCGCGCCGTACGACGTCCGCCACCCTCTCGTCCGGCGCGGTGACGAGCGTCCCCCCGCCGAGCGTCACCGCCCCCACCCAGCCGGGCGGACACAACCCCGAGCCGGGAGCCACCACGACCCGCACCCCCTCGGCGGGGAACCGCTCCCCGGCCACCGCCCCCCACAACGCCCGCGCACGCGCCGCCACTTCGCACATGCCCCGATCATGCGGGGCGGGGGGAGGTCCGGCAACGAGGTTCGCCGCGCGCCCGCCCCCTCGCTCCCCGCCCCTGACCCGCACGTCAGGGATTACCTTCTGCGCGCCCGATCCCCGACCCCACCCGGAGCGCCCCGTGCCCACGACCCGCCGCGTCCACCTGACCGCCGCCCCCGCCGGCCTCCCCGAGCCCGCCCACTTCACCGTCACCGAGGCCGGCCTCCCCGCCCCCACCCCCACCCAGGTCGTCGTCCGCAACCGGTACTTCCTCGTCTTCCCCGGCCTGCGCACCCTGATCGGCGGCGAGGTCGACGGCCTGCCGCTCCCCGCCCTGCACCCCGGCGACGCCCTGTTCGGCCCGGCCGTCGGCGAGGTGATCGCGGCCGGCGACGCGACCGGCCTGCGGGTGGGCGACACCGTGACCCACCTGGACGGCTGGCGCGAGCACGCCGTGGTCGAGGAGGCGTCGTGCACGCCCCTGGGCGACGCCGACACCGTCGCCGCCCTCTCCCCCGGCGAGGCCGCGTACGGCGCGGCGACCCGGCTCGCCCGCGTCCGGGACGGCGACACCGTCCTCGTCACCGGCGCGGCGGGCGCGGTCGGCACGCTCGCCGGGCAGATCGCCCGCCTCCTCGGCGCGGGCCGGGTGCTCGGTACGACCCGCACGCACGCGAAGGCGCGACGGCTGACCGGCGAGCTGGGCTACGACGCGGTCGCCGTCCGCGAGGGCGACGCCACCGTGGCCGAGCAGCTGACCGCCGCCGCCCCCGACGGCATCGACGCCGTCGTCGACCTGGTCGGCGGCGACGACCTCGCCGCCGCGCTGACCCTGGCCCGCCACGGCGCCCGCGTCGCGCTGGTCGGCGCCCTGTCCGGCCAGATGTCGCCCACGCGCCGTGGCGGCAGCGCACCCGTCGCGATCGACACGTTCCGCCTCATCGCCAAGGGCATCTCGCTGCAGGGCTACACCGGCCGGGACCACCCCGACGTCGCGAAGGAGTGGCCGGACCGCTTCGGCGCGTGGCTGCGCGACGGCGCGATCACGTTCCCGCGCACGTCCGCATCCCGGGCATCGCCCGCGCCCCGCAGGCGTTGCACGACATGATGGCGGGGAAGCACTTCGGCGCTGTGTTCGTGGAGCTGTAGCAGGGGGCGGCCCGTCCGCGCCGGGGCCCGAGGGGGCCGAGGGGGCCGTCGGGCCCCCGAAGGGGGAGCACGCCATGCGCATCGGCGACGCGGCCGCCGCCGCCCGCACCACCCCCCGCGCCCTGCGCTTCTACGAGCAGCGCGGCCTCCTCCCGCCGCCCGCCCGCACCCCCGCGGGCCACCGCGAGTACACCCCGGCCGACGTCGAGCGCGTCCGCGTCATCCGCGACCTGCTCGCCCTCGGCCTCACCGTCGAGGACCTGCGGGCCATCGCCGACCGCCTCCACCTGCTCGCGCTGGACCCGCCCCCGCGCTGCGGCTCCGCACCCCCCGGCGGCAACCGCGGCAGCGACGTCATCACCCACCGCCTCGCCGCGCTGGACGCCGAGATCACCCGCCTCTCCGCGCTCCGCGAGCGGCTGGCCCGCCACACGTCCGGCGACCGGGACGAGCCCACCCTGTGAGGCATGACACGAAACGGACAATAAGCGCCCAAGAGGTGTCAGAGTGAGCCACAGGTGCACTCGGGTGTCGTGAGCGACCGCGTGCGGTCACCGGAGTCGACGACTCCACCGCGCCCTCGCACCCGCCCGCCACCTCAGCTTCCTCCGGTCGTCCCGTCCCGGGTGGAGATCCACGAGCCCTCCGGGAGCACGTCCGATGAGAGCCCTCGCCGCCTGGTGCGTCCGGCACCGCCTCGCCACCGTCCTGCTCTGGCTGCTCGTCCTCGGCGGCACCGGCGCGGCCGCCGTCACCGCCGGCTCCGCCTACTCGAACGACTACGACGTCCCCGGCACCGAGTCCGGCCGCGCGAACGCGCTGCTCACCGCGGAGTTCGACGACCGCGGCGGCGACGTGGGCACGGTCGTCTGGCACACCACGGGCGACGGCACCGTCCGCGCGTCCGCCGTCGAGGCTCCCGTCGCCCGCGCGCTGGACCGCATCGCCGCGCTCCCGGGCGTCGCGTCCGTCGGCACCCCCTACGACGCCCGGACCGCCGACCCCGGCGCCATCACCCCCGAGCCCGGCGCGGCGACCGTCGTCCACGCCCCCGGCCAGATCAGCGCCGACGGCCGGACCGCCTACGCGACCGTCACCTTCGCCGCGCAGGCCGAGGACATCCCCGTCGCGCAGGCGCAGGCCGTCGTCGACACCGCGCGGGAGGCCGCGAGCGACGACCTCCAGGTCGCGCTCGGCGGCGGGGCCGTCGCCCTCACCGAGGCGCCGAGCGCGCACCTCGCCGAGGTGGTCGGGGTGGTGGTCGCCGCCGTCGTCCTCTTCCTCGCCTTCGGCTCGCTCGCCGCCAGCCTGCTGCCGATCGCGACCGCGCTCGTCGGCGTCGGCACCGCGTACGCGGGCGTCACGCTGCTCGGCCACGCGATGACGGTCGCGGACTTCGCGCCGATGCTCGGCACCCTGATCGGTCTCGGCGTCGGCATCGACTACGCGCTGTTCATCGTCACCCGCCACCGCCGGGGGCTGCGCCGCGGCCTGCCGGTCGAGCGGGCGGCCGTCGAGGCGGTCACCACGACCGGCCGCGCGGTCGTCTTCGCGGGCGTGACGGTGTGCATCGCGCTGCTCGGGATGCTGATCCTGCGGCTGGACTTCCTCAACGGCGTCGCGATCGCCGCGTCGCTGACGGTCGTCCTGACCGTCCTCACCACCGTCACCCTGCTGCCCGCGCTGCTGCGGTACATCGGCCCGCGCGCCCTGAGCCGCCGCGAGCGCCGCGCGCTGGCCGAGCACGGGCCCCGCCCGGAGGTCCCCGGCGGCTTCGCGGCGCGCTGGTCGGCGTTCGTCGAGCGGCGGCCGAAGCTGCTCGGCGCACTCGCCGCCGTGATCATGCTCGGCCTGGCGATCCCGACCCTCTCGCTGCACCTCGGCACCTCCGACCAGGGCAACAACCCCACCTCCTCCACCACCCGCCAGGCCTACGACCTCCTCGCCGACGGCTTCGGCCCCGGCACGAACGGCCCGCTGACCCTGGTCGCCGAGCTCGGCGACGACGCCGGCGCGCGGGCGGCGGACCGTACGGCCCTGACCGCGCTCACCGCCACCCTGCGCACCACCGACGGCGTCGCGGCCGTCACCCCGCCGACGTACGACGCCGACGGCTCCACCGCCGTCCTCACCGTCGTCCCCGACTCCGCCCCGCAGGACCGCGCCACCAGCGACCTCGTCGACCACCTGCGCGACGACGTCATCCCGGCCGCCGAGCGCGGCACGACGCTGGAGACGTCCGTCGGCGGCGTGACCGCGAGCTACGACGACTTCGCGCAGGTCATCGTGGCGAAGCTGCCGCTGTTCGTCGGCGTCGTAGTGGCGCTCGGCTGCGTGCTGCTGCTGCTCGCCTTCCGGTCCGTCGGCATCCCGCTGAAGGCGGCGCTGATGAACGTGCTCGCCGTCGCGGCGGCGTTCGGGGTGGTCGTCGCGATCTTCCAGTGGGGCTGGGGCAGCGAGCTGCTCGGCCTCGGCAGCGCGGGCCCGATCGAGCCCTTCCTGCCGGTGATCATGGTGTCCGTGCTCTTCGGCCTCTCCATGGACTACCAGGTCTTCCTGGTCAGCCGGATGTACGAGGAGTGGCTGGAGACCGGCGACAACCGCCGCGCGGTACGGGTCGGGCTCGCGGAGACCAGCCGGGTGATCAACTCCGCGGCGGTCATCATGATCGCCGTCTTCCTCGCCTTCGTCCTCAGCGGCGACCGCGTCATCGCCATGTTCGGCATCGCGCTGGCCGCCGCCGTCGCCCTCGACGCCTTCGTCCTGCGCACCCTCCTCGTCCCCGCCCTCATGCACCTCCTCGGCGGCGCCAACTGGTGGCTCCCCCACTGGCTCGACCGCCGCCTCCCCCGCCTGAGCATCGAGCCCCCGGAGTGCGCGCGCGTTCCCGGCGGGGCGAAGGGCCGCCTCCCGCGCCCACGAGGTTCCGACGAGGACGACGTACCGCAGCGGGTGCGGTAGCCGAGCGCGGGTGCGGGCGCGCGGCTGCGGCGCGGGCACGACGCTGACGCGCGAGCACCGCGCGGACGGGTGCCGGCCGCCGCACACCGGTGCCGTCCCGGCGCCGAGCCGTGCGCGCACCACACCCGGACCTCGCGGCGGCGACGCCGGGCGGCACCGGCGCCCTCGCGGGCGAGGACCCGCCCCTGGCCGCACGCGGTGCGCACCCTTGATCGCAAGCCGTCCCCGCGCAACTGTGGTGGACATGCCGACGACAGACTCCACCCCCACCGTGGTCCTGTCCGACATCCACGGCGTCCTGCCCGCCCTGGAGGCCGCGCTCGCCGAGCCGGAGGTGCGGGACGCCGGGCGGATCGTCGTCACCGGGGACATCGCCGCAGGGCCGCAGCCGGAAGAGGTGCTCGACCGCCTCACCGGGCTCGGCGATCGAGCCGTGCTGATCAGCGGGAACGCGGACCGCGAACTGGTGGAGCTGCGCCGCGACGCGGCCGCGCAGGTGCCGGACCCGATCGCCCCGTACGCCGCCGCGCGGCTGCGGGACGACCAGGTCGAGCTCCTCACGAACCTCCCGCATTCGCTGACGCTGCCCGTCCCCGGCCTCGGCGACAAGGTGGGCACGGTGGTCTGAGGCCACACCCACATGCCGTACGTCCGCCTCGCCGACGGTCTGAACGCCCGCTTCACGGACACCGGCGCGCTCGCTGCCTTCGGGTCGCGTGACGGCCGAACACCGGGTCAAGCGCACGCCAACTGAGGCCCGGTGCGGGGTGCGTTGTGGAAGCGTCTCCTCCGGGGCGGGCGCGGGTCCGACCGGTGAGAGCGGGGCGGGGCGGATGGCGATGACGGCGGAGACGGCCGAGTGGGAGTGGGACCACACGCTCTTCGCGGGCGCGGCCGCGCACTACGAACGCGGCCGGCTCCCGTACGCCCCCGGCCTCTCCGACGCCTTGCGCGACGCGCTCGGCCTCGACGGCACCGGCCGGCTGCTCGACGTCGGGTGCGGTCCCGGCACCCTCGCCCTGCGCCTCGCCCCCCTGTTCAGCGAGATCGTCGGCGTCGACCCGGACCACGGCATGATCGCCGAGGCGCAGTGGGCGGCCGGCATCTCCGGACTCGGCGCCCGCGCCCGCTGGCTGTGCATCCGCGCCGAGCAGCTCCCCTACGGTCTGGACACGTTCGACGTCGCCACGTTCGGCCAGTCGTTCCACTGGATGGACCAGCCGCAGGTCGCCACGACCGTCCTGGACATGCTCCGGCCCGGCGGCGCGTTCGTCCACGTCTCGCACCTCCAGGACGAGGACCTCCCCGTCGCAGACCTCCCCTGGCCCGCGATCCCGCACGCGGCGATCGACCAGCTCATCCAGTCCTACCTCGGCCCCGTCCGACGGGCCGGCCGCGGCCTCCTGCCGAACGGCACCCGCGGCGGCGAGGCAGAAGCACTCACGGCGGCCGGCTTCGAGGGCCCGCAGCGCCTCGTCATCCCTGCCGGCCAGCCCCTCGAACGCGTCCCCGACGACATCGTCGCCGCGGTCTTCTCCACGTCTTCCTCCACACCGCACCAGTTCGGCGCTCAGCGCGGCGACTTCGAGGCCGCCCTCCGCCGCCTCCTCGCCCGCACGTCCCCCACCGGCCCGTTCTCCGCCCGCCGCCCGAGCACCGAGATCCACCTCTGGCGGCGGCCGTCGGACTGACGGCGAAGGTGCACGCCTACGGTCAGGGCGCGTGGACGGGTGCGGGAACGGTGGACGGACCGGTCGGCGGCGGGCCGAAGCTGGTGCCGGAGGTGACCAGGACCCTGAGCGCGGACGGCTCCGCTAGCCGGGGCAGCAGCAGCGCCCAGAACCGGGTGAGGGTCCCGCGCGACAGCCACATCGCGTCCTGGCTGCCGAGCGTCTTCAGCCCCACCGTCACCGCGACCACCGTGGCCGCGACGTCCTGCGCGGCGATCCCCGAAGCCAGCGAACCCTCCCGCTCCGCGCGCACCAGGGTTTCCTCCACCCACTCCTGCCAGCGCCTGCGCAGCGAGACCCCCGTCGCGACGCGGCCCGGCACGTCGCCGAGCTCGAACCCCGCCCGCAGCACGACGTCGAAGCTGAGCGACCGGACCAGCGCGTGCGTGGCGTCGATGAGCACCTGCAGACCGTCCTCGGCCCGCTGCTCCACGACCCACTCCAGCCGCCGCAGCGCCTCCTGCCCGACGGCGTCCGCGAGCGCGGCCTTGCTGGCGAAGTGGAAGTGCAGCGCCCCGTTACTCACCCCGGCCAACGCGCTGATCGTCGACAGCGAGGTCGCCTCGAAACCGTCCCGGTCGAACAGTTCCGCAGCGGACTCGATCAGCGCACTCCTCGTCCGGACCGCGCGCTCCTGACGAACCATCGGACGCCCCTTCCCTCGAGGGCACCTTAACAAACCGCGTAAGCGGTTTCTAGAAGATCCACGAGGCGCCCGCAGCCCGACCGGAGGGCCCACCGACCCGCATCCCGCGCCCCCGCCTCACCTCCCCGCATCCGCCTCCTCGACCGCCTCCCGGTACACCCCGCTCGCCCGGGCGGACGAGAAGTCCAGCCGCTCGAACACCGCCGGCACCGCGACCCCCGCCACCAGACTCCGCATGAGGTCCATCTCCCAGTCCACCAGGCCCACATGACCCGTCATGATCTTCGACAGCACGTGCACCCCCGTGAACCCGCCGACGAAGATCCGCGCCGCGGCGTCGATGTCGACGTCCGGCAGCGTCTCCCCCCGCGCCTCCGCCTCCCGCAGCAGCTCCGTGCAGTGCTCGATCCACCCCCGCATCGGCTCCTGCCGGTCGAGCCCGTCCAGCGGCGCACCCTGCTCGACGGTCAACCGCACGCCGCCTCGCACCATCGGATCCCCGAGCGCCAGCAGATGCGCGAGGACGAGCGCCTCGTCGATCAACCGCTGCAGCACCACCTTCCGCTCCGGCACCGACGGCAGCGCCGCCACCTGCCCGGCGAGCACCGCCTGGGCCAGCTCCTCCTTCGAGGTGAAGTGGAAGTACAGCGCGCCCTTGGTCACCCCGGACGCCTTCAGGATCTGCGAGATCGTCGCCGCCTCGTAGCCGACCTCGTCGAAGACTCCCGCCGCCGCGACGATGATCTTCTGACGTGTCCGGACGGCCCGCTCCTGTCGTGCCACGACACCCCTCCCCCTGTTGGCGCGGAACGCGAAAAGAAACCGAGAGGTCCGTACTGTAACAGCGGCTCTCCGCCGCCCCACGAGACCCCGAAAGCTCTCAAGAGCGCACATAAAGCTGCTCCTTGAGACATCGGATCATGACGAAACCGGTCGGTACGTATGTCGCTCCGGACCGCCCGACACCTCCCGCACGGGCCCGCCCCCGCCCGACGCAGCCCCCTCGGACACGTGCGTCGACCAGCGCAGACCGGCGCCAAGCGGAGGCAAGAACGTACCGCGAAAGGCCGACCACGACCGCCGAAGCGGAATCCGGGGCCGTCCTCGTCCGACTCCGCCTGCATCCGGGTGCATCCACCGAGCCTCGATGACCGGTAGTCATGGATGTGCGCCCCTGCGCCGATCGCAGACCACCGATCGGCATCAGGACGCGCACGACCGTCCGGCCGCCCACGGGGAAGAGACGCTCCGCTCCATGAACGACCCTCGCACCACCATGGACTCCGCAGCCCGCCTCTCGCTGCCGCTCGAACGCGCCGAGGCCGCACCGGGCTGCGAGACCTGCGCGTCACTCGTCGAGCAGCGCGAGATCGCTCGCGCCCGGGGCGACTTCTCCGCGGTCACGGACGCCGACGTCGAGATCCGGCACCACCCTCACCCCGGGAGGACCCCGCGATGACCCGCTCCGTCTTCCGGCACGTCCTCCACAAGATCACCGAGCACCCCGACTCCGAGATCACCTACGAAGCCGCCTGCATCTGGTGCGACTGGCAGGCCACCCCCTCCGCCGACTCCGCCGAGGTCGACCTCGCCTGCCTCACCCACACCGGCGCCAGCACCCACAAGTCCTTCCGCCGCACCCGCACCTCCCTCGCCATCGTCACCCGCGCGGACGACGGGCGGCCCGACGCGGGATGACGGGGTATTAACGGCGTTAACACCTCCGGACGTTAACGGCGTTAACACTCGGGACCGTTAACGCCGTTAATACCCCCGGCCCACCAGCGCTCCCGCAACACCGGCACCCAGTGCTCCCCGTAGCGCGCCCGCAGCTCCGGCAACCGCCAGTCCGCGCCGGTGACCGCGCCCCGGCACAGCGGTGAGCGGCACTCGCAGTCAAGGCGGTACGCCTCGTCGCCGGTGCAGGTCGCATAGTCGAAGGTCAGCTCCGCGCCGGCAGCGACGTCCCGTCGGACGGTGAGGGAGTAGGGGTCCGTCCACCAGAGGTTCGGATCACAACTGTGGTTCCCGAACCCGTTCGTACTCCCCGGCGGCAAAACCAGATGCCGCGTCCGACTGATCGCGACCGTGTCCACATACCTCCGCACCCCCTCCGGCAGGCCCGCCGCAGCCGCGAACAACTCCTGCAGCTCCGACCACGCCACCAACTTGCCCCCGAGCCGCGACACGACGGTCCCGACAGGCAGGCCGACCCGCGCGAACAGCCCGACACCGGCAACCCCCGAGACCCGCGACTCGACATCCGGATGCAACCAGCAGACGGGGGGCGGGAGTTGATCCGTCACCGGGCCGGCTCCCCGCCGAAGCGGGCGATGTAGTGCCAGACCTTCTTCAGGTCCTGGGGGTCGTAGCGCCCGCTACGGGCCGCGTCGCCGAGAACACGGGCGTCGAGGTGGCCGTCGACGGCAAGCTCGAGCCCCAGCTCGACGAACCGCCGGCCCCGGAACTCCGGCCACCGGCACAGGACATCGACGGGCAGCCGGTAGCCCGGATGCCACTCCACCGCGCACGGCAGCCGACGCGCGGCCGCCTCGACGGGCGTCCCGGCGTAGGACGGGTCGAGCACCAGCGCCTCGATGTCGCGGGCCAGCACGACGGGGCCGTGGACGTGCGCCTCGATGTGGCAGTCCAGCGGGTCCAGACCCCCCGCCTCAGCCGGCTCGACGAACCCGCAGCGCTCGGCGGTGGCGAAGGACGTGGGCTCGGTCGAGCTGTCCGGATAGCAGAACGTGGTGCGGGCGAGCGTCTCCGCCGTGAGGCGGAAGAACGAGGACCCGAAGCGCCGGGCCCCGCCCCGCGGGTCGCGCCGGTAGTCGAGCGCTCCGTACACCGGCCGCTCCTCCGCGGCCGCCGCGTCGTACGCCCCACCGAACATCCGGCTCTCCCACCGCCAGCGGTCCCCACCGGGGTACGCCGTCAGCCCGCCGTTCCCCGTACCGGTCACGAACTGCGAGCGGTAGACGCCGTCCTCCGCCATCCGGTCGAGGATCGGCAGATCCCCCGCCATCCGGTCGGGATGGAAGTGCATGGTCACCCGCAGCGCGTCCGACACCGGACCCCCCGCCCCCGCCACCGCCGCGACGTACCGCAGGGCCCGCTCCATCGGCGGCCCGACGGCGTCAACATCCGCACATGTCCGCCCACTTGATCCCGCGCGTCGACTCATCCGCCGAGTGTGCCCCTTGCCCGGCCACCCCCGCACTCCCCTTACGCCGCCTGCGGCACCCGCTCCCCCACCGCCTCCGCCGCCTTCGCCCAGGACTCCGTCACCGCACGGTGCGCCGCCTCCGTCGCCTCGGGGATGTCCGCGGGCAGCAGCACCGGCGCCCCGATGTGCACATGCACCCGCGGCCGCCTCAACGGCGCCGTCAGCACCCCGGCGAGCTGCTTGCCGTTGCCCCCGGAGGTGATCCGCCGCGCCCCGGCGTGCCCGACCGGCACCACCGGCGCCCCCGCCGCACGCGCCAGCCGGGCCAGCCCGGTCCGGAAGGACTCCGGCGCGCACGCCCCCGCGTCGGTACGCCGCGGCAGACCCCCCTCGCCGTAGATGAGGACGTGCCGCCCCCGGGCGAGCGCCGCCGCCGCGTGCTCCAGGGCCTCCGCGGCCCGCGCCGAACGGCGGTGCACCGCGATGTGCTCGCCCTTCGTCAGCAGCCGCCCGAGCACCGGCACCCGCCACAGCCCCGCCGTGGCCATGACCACCGGCCGCACCCCCACGCTGTGCAACGCGGCCAGCGTGACGGCCGGGTCGGCCATCGAGTCGTGGTTCGCCGTGATGATGCTCCCCGGCTGCACGATCCAGGCCGCCCCCCGGGTGCGGTCGACACCGTCGACGGTGATCGTGAGCTGCCCGAAGGCGGGTACGAGCGCGGCTGCGAGTCGGCTGAGCACGGGTGGCCTGCCTCTTCCTGGGGAGCGGACGGTTGCCGAACGCCCTCATGTTCGCCGCATCCGCGTGCGAACCGCCTGAGTACGCCTACTCATCCCGCCCGGGGCACGTACCCAGCCGACCGGTCGACCGGGACCGCCGGCCAGGGGCCGAAGCCCCGGCCCTTCCGGCGGAATCCCTCGGTCCCTCCGGCGGAATGCTTCGGTCCCGCCACCCACACCTCGCTGACCTGCAAAAACCTTTCACCGACCAGGGACCGAGGGACTGAAGTGACCGTTCCGGCACACAGGTGACAGCATGTGCCCACATCCACCGCACCACCCGTGACCACATCCGAAGAGGGGACCCGGCCGTGACCGCTCCACGCCTGCGCTCGACACCGTTGCCAGGGATCGGCGTCAAGTACGACCTGACCACCCGCGAGCAGCGCCACCTCTCGGTCATCGCGCACCGCGACGGCACCCGCACGGTGAACGTCTACCGCGAGGACGACGCCGACGCCTGCGCGCACGCCATCCACCTCGCCGCCTCCGAGGCGGCCTCCCTCATCGACGCCCTGGCCCCCACCCACCACAACCCCACACTCCTGCACACCACCGACCTCGGCCTCGTCGCCGAGCGGATCGAGATCACGGCGACCTCGCACTGGAACGGCCGGCTCCTCGGCGACACCCGGATGCGCACCGAGACCGGCGTGTCCGTCGTCGCGGTACTGCGCCGCACGGAGGCACTCCCCTCCCCCGCCCCGGACTTCCGGCTCGCCGGCGGCGACACCCTCATCGTCATCGGCACCCGCGAGGGCGTCGACGCCGCGGCCGAGATACTCGGACGGGTGTGACGGCCGGTGCACTCCGCGGTCTTCCTCATCGAGTTCGGCGCGATCATCCTGGCCCTCGGACTCCTCGGGCGGTTCGCCGCCCGCTTCCACTTCTCCCCCATCCCCCTCTACCTGCTGGCCGGCCTCGCCTTCGGCACCGGCGGTCTGCTGCCGCTCGGCGCGAGCGAGGACTTCGTCGCGATCGGCGCCGAGATCGGTGTCATCCTGCTGCTGCTCATGCTCGGCCTGGAGTACACGGCGAGCGACCTGGTCTCCAACCTCAAGACGCAGTACCCGGCGGGGTTGGTCGACTTCGGCCTCAACGCCGTCCCCGGCGCGGTGGCCGCACTCCTGATGGGCTGGGGCCCGGTCGCCGCGGTCGTCCTGGCCGGCGTCACCTGGATCTCGTCGTCCGGGGTCATCGCCAAGGTGATGGGCGACCTCGGCCGGCTCGGCAACCGCGAGACGCCGGTGATCCTCAGCATCCTCGTCCTCGAGGACCTGGCGATGGCCGTCTACCTGCCGATCATCACCGCACTGCTCGCCGGGGTGAGCCTGGCCGCGGGCAGCGTCACCCTCGCGGTCGCGCTCGGCGTGGCAGGCCTCGTGCTCTTCGTCGCCCTCCGCTACGGCCGGGTCATCTCGCGGTTCGCCTCCAGCGACGACCCGGAGAAGCTGCTCCTGGTCGTGCTCGGCCTGACCCTCCTGGTGGCGGGCATCGCCCAGCAGCTCCAGGTGTCCGCGGCGGTGGGCGCGTTCCTCGTCGGCATCGCCCTCTCCGGCGAGGTCGCCGAGGGCGCGCACACACTCCTCAGCCCGCTGCGGGACCTGTTCGCCGCGGTGTTCTTCGTCTTCTTCGGCCTGCACACCGACCCCGCGAGCATCCCGCCGGTGATCCTGCCCGCGCTCGCCCTCGCGGTGGTGACCGCCTTCACGAAGATCGCCACCGGCTACTGGGCGGCACAGCGCGCGGGCATCGGCGTCAAGGGCCGCTGGCGGGCGGGCGGCACCCTGGTCGCCCGCGGCGAGTTCTCCATCGTCATCGCCGGCCTCGGCGTGACCGCGGGCATCGAACCGGCGATGGGCCCGCTCGCCACGGCCTACGTGCTGCTGCTCGTCGTCGTCGGCCCGCTGACCGCCCGCTTCACCGAGCCGCTCGCCACCCGCTTGTTCCCCCCGAAGCCCGCTCCGGCTCCCGTCGCCCCGGCCGACCGCCCCGCGGTGGTGACCGCCGCCGACGACGTCGACCCCGTCGAGGAAGGCGACCCGGCTCGCCGCGGCTGACCGCTGGACGGCCCGGCGGGTGTTAACGGCCTTAACGCCTTCCGCCGGGCCGACCTCCCGACCCCTCGGGGTATTAACGGCGTTAACGGTCCGGATCCGCGAATCCTGTCCTCCCGGACCGATGTGAAAGGTCTCAGAGCCGTTTCGGCACCGATCCCGAAGCCGAAAAGCTCTGTACGGCCCGCTGCGGGCCTCCCACGCTCCGGACCATCCCGCCATACCGGCAACTCCCTGATCGGCCGTCAGAACCCCCATTCTGGCGGCCAATTTTTTGCGCCTTTTGCACCGAAATAACCTTTCTGATACCGCCATTGCGGTGACAGAGTTACCAAAGTGCTCGCCCATGGCTTCCGGGGATTGAAAAGTTAGTAAGGTACATCCATGAGTTCGCCATCCGCCGGCGACCGCGAGAAGGTCGTCTCGAAGCTTCCGCCGTCACTGCGCCAGCAGCTGAAGATCCGCACCGCGCAACTGGGCCTCGACATCCAGGACGCCGTGCACGAAGGAATCGCCGCCTGGCGCGCCCTGGCGTCCGCACCCTCCCCCGTCGACACCGCCGGAGCCGAGCCGTACTCGACCTGGCTGCCGGTCGGCCAGTGGGACGACTTCCGGGTCAGCGCCAAGGACCGCGGCGTCTCGCTGGTTCAGGGCCTCGCCCAGTCCGTGCACCTGTGGCTGGAGAAGAACCCGCCGCCGTCGGTGCGCCGACCGTCCGTCGTCCGCCGCGTAGTGGTGTGCAACCAGAAGGGCGGCGTCGGCAAGACGGCCATCACCGCCGGTGCGGGCGAAGCGCTGGCGGAGAACCCCGACGCGCTCTACCCGGTCCGCATCGCGCGACAGCTCGCGGTGCTCACCGACGCCGGAGCCGCGCTCGAGCGCGAGGACCTCCCCGGCCTCGGACTGCGCGTCCTGCTGGTCGACTTCGACCCGCAGGGCCACCTCACCAAGCAGCTCCGGCACCAGCCCATCCCCATGGGCGGCGACAGCCTCACCACGCACATGGCGGGCGAGAGCCGCACCCCGATCCAGGACCTCGTCGTCCCCATCCAACCGACCGACCCCGAGGGCAACGGCGTCGACCTCGACCACTTCGGCGACCGCCTGCACCTGCTGCCGGCCTGCACCGACGCGTTCCTGCTCGACGTCCGCCTCTCCACCGTCCGCGCCCGCGAGGCCGCGCTGGAACGCGCACTCGCCCCGCTGGAGAACGAGTACGACGTCATCCTCATCGACTGCCCGCCCAGCCTCGGGCTCAGCATGGACGCCGCGGTCTACTACGGCCGACGCCGCGACGGCGAGGCCGCCGGCTCGTCCGGCGCACTCATCGTCGTCCAGGCCGAGGACACCTCCGCCGACGCGTACGACCTCCTCACCACCCAGATCAACGACCTGCGCGACGACCTGAGCCTGGACATCGACTACCTCGGCATCGTCGTCAACCTCTACGACGGCCGCCGGGGGTACATCGCGACCTCCTCGCTCGAGTCGTGGGTCGACATAAAGGACCCCCGGGTCGTCGCCGTGGTCGGGGACCTCAAGGAGCAGAAGGAGGCCGTACGGATGAAGCAGCCGCTCCTGTCGTACGCGCCGAAGTGCGACCAGGCGATCGCGATGCGCGCCCTCGCCAGGGAGATCTCATGAGCAGCAAGGCCGACAAGCTCCGCGCCTCCGCGTCGTTCGCCCGCGCCCAGCCGGTCAGTTCACGCCGGGCCGCGATCGCGGCGGCGACCGGTGTCGCGACCGAGGGGGTGGCGCCCCCGACCGAGGCGCCCATCGACACCCTCGCGCACAACCCGCTGAACTTCCGCGAGGAGCTCACCGGGATCGAGGAGACCGCGGAATCGCTCAAGGTGCGGGGGCAGTTGCAGCCGCTCGCCGTCGTGAACCGCGGCGCGTTCCTCCGCGCACATCCCGAGCAGCAGGAGGCGGTCGGGCAGGCCCGGTTCGTCGTCATCGACGGCAACCGCAGGCTCGCGGCGTCCCGGCTCGCCGGGCTCACCACGCTCCTCATCCACGTCAACGACGCGCTCGCGGCCTCCTCCCAGGACATCCTGGAGGCCTCGATCATCGCCAACATCCACCGGGTGGACGTCCCGCCGATGGACCAGGCGAAGGCCATCCAGTCCCTGGTCGCCGTCCACGGCTCGCAGGGCCAGGTCGCCAAGCGGCTCGGCAAGACGCCGGCGTGGGTGTCGCAGCGGCTCGCGCTCCTGGAGCTCGTCCCCGAGCTCCAGGAGAAGGTCGAGACCGGGGAGCTGCGCGTCGAGTCCGCGCGCCGGATCGGGCGGCTCCCGGCGGAGCAGCAGGAGTCCGAGGCGCGGCGCACCCTCGCCGAACCCAAGCCGGCGCGCAAGGCGCGGCCGACCCCCGTGGAAACGGCCCCGGCCCGACCCGCACCGGAGGCCGAGCCGCGCGACACAGCGCCGGCTCCGGCTCCGGCCCCCGAGCCCGCCCACGTCCCCGCCCAGCCCACGTCCCCCGACACCCTCTGGGACGACCCGCAGCGCCTCGCCCGCGAGATCATCTCCCGCCTCGACCACGCCCAGCGCCGCAAGGTCATCTCCCTCCTCCTCCGCGCCAACGAGACCCCCGAATAACCCTCTCCCGCCCCCACCTGAGCCCGTCCGGCCACCACCGGACGGGCTCAGGTATTAACGGCGTTAACGGTTCCGCCCGCGACCCCGCTCGGTGCAGGGGTATCAGCACCCTCAACGGTCGGCCCGCCCCACCCTCCCGACGCTCCGGTGCGGCGCGCAGGTATTAACGGCGTTAACGGTCACCCCTCGGAGCCGGCGCGAACGCGCAAGCCTCACCGCCGCTCCGACCCCCTGTCGAGACCAAGACCCCACTCATGCGCCGACGCCCAGGTATTAACGGCGTTAACACCCCACCGCGGGGGCCGCGCCCACCGCAGGGTATTAACGGCGTTAACGGTCACCCCATCCCAGCCCGTCTCAGCGCCCCGACGGCTGGCCAAACGCCGCCCGCACAGCCCCTCGCCCGTGCCTCGCTCGTCTACGAGACCACGTCACCCGCCACCTCGCCGCCCGCACTCGGCGCGGCACTTCCCCACGTCCACGCCTGGTCCCGCGAGGAACGGGTACCGGGATCGGAACAGCGCCGGACCGATGGAACCCGCCCACCGCGCGCCCCCACCATGGCCTGGTACCGACATGAGCCCACCTCGCCGCGCCCCCGCGAGCACAACGCCGTCCTCGTCCTCGCCCGCAGGACCTGACGGCACCACCTCCCGGGAGTCCTTCGGCAACGGCCCGGAAGGGAACACCAGCCTCACCGCGGCGGACTGCTCAACGACCACGCCACAACGCATGTCTTCGCCCCACACGTGGACGACACGACGCCTCCCCCGTTGCCGCGCCTCTCCCCCACGCACCGGTGCCTCAACGGCGACAGCTACGGGGTACGAATCCTCAGCCCGACGGCGTACCTCTCCGCGATCCGGGGCCGGGGGAACGCTACGACCACTCGCTCGAAGTCAGACTCAACGTTCCTCCGCCCCGGACCGACGGCGCTCGCACCGCCACCCCCGCGTCCTCGACGCCGAGACTTGACGGCGACCAAGCATTCCCGCGTGGGTACAACCCGACTGCCCACCCTCAGTCGCACCCCGACGGGTGCCTACGGTCCGCCGCCACAGGTCCGCACGCAACCTCGGGACCCAACGCCGTCCAGAAGACCGGCCACCGGGCGACGTCCACATCGACGCAAGGGTATTAACGCCGTTAACGGTCAAGCAGCGAGCTGCAGCAGGAGCGAACGCGGCCCGGAGCTGCAGTACCGCCGAAGGATCAGCCCCGAGGGCCTTCAACCTGGCCCGGCGGGACCGGAGGGTATGAACGGCGTCAACGGTCCGCCTCACGGCAGCAGAGCAAAGCGCAATCTCCACGCCACGGCGGCAGCCGATCGACTCCCGGGCTCAGGCTCAGGACCGGCGCGGGGTATTAACGGCGTTAACGGTCCGCCGCCGATCGCGTCAGGAGCGTGCTCGGACGCTCCCCAGACCGTCGCCGATCGGGCCTGCGCACCCACCCAGTCTGGAGCCCGGCAAGCCGCGGGAGCGTGGGGCAGTGTCCCGTGGATCACCACGTGAGGTAATCGATCAATGAGCTACTTCATGTACGACGTCACGGGCGGGACGGTCGACGAGCCTGATCTGGAGACGATGCAGCGGGTGCTCGACGGTCTGGCACAAGCCGATGACGAGCACCCCGATGTCTCACTCACCCATGAGAGCGGGTGGTCCCTCAGCGCCTTCGGCGACGGTCTGCTGGTCTGGGAGAACCCGGACGAGGACTCGATGGCTCCGGGGGAGATGCGCAATGTCGCCCGCAAGGAGGTTCTCGGGCTCTTCGGACTGCTGGCCGCGGGTGACATCGCATCGGTTGAGGCTCTCCCCTGGCAGAGATGACCGGCGTCAGCGTCAGCTTCAGACCCAGAGGAAGATGGCTGCGACCCTGAAGTGCCGCGAGGTAGCGCACGGCAAGCTTGTCGGTGCGCCTGGCGCTACCGCGCACTGCTTGAGCTGGTTGATGCATCACTCGTCACTCGTCAGTGTTGCGGTGCCTGCCCGCCCGGCGGTCGAAGCCGGGCGGGCGGCCGCCGCCTGAACCGCGCCGCTTGCGGTTGGCGATCTGGTTCGCAGATTCGGGATCACTGTCATGATGCCGCGACGGCGCACATCGGAGCGGATCGCACGGCAGGAGTAAACGCGATTCCGCTCTCACATTGGCCGGTCTCGTCCTGCATACGTTGTCGCCCCGGTCACCGTGGGCGGGTTCAGCGGCAGGAGTCGCGGGATCCGCTCCCCGCCCTCATCGCTCAACCCGCCCCTGAACTCCGCGTCGGATCAAACGATCATCGGATTCACAGGACATTTCCCTCACCCCTCCAACGGTCCGGTGGCGGACCCCAGTAGGACCGGGCGGACCCTTGGGGCCCTCTCGGCGTGCGGTCGTCTCCCGGGACTCAGTGCACACGACAAGGTATTAACGGCGTTAACAGTTCGCCCTCGCGCCCGGGGCCGAGCCGGCCCCGGCCCCCGGCCCCGGCCCCCGGCCCCCGGCCCCCGGCCCCCGGGTATTAACGGCGTTAACGGTCGACGCCCCCGCCTTGACCCTCGACCTGGTGCAGGGACCAGAGTCCCGGACGTGGAGAACGACATGCGCAGCATCGGCGAGATGGCACGGGACAGCAGTCTGGGGATCAGCGCGCTGCGGTTCTATGACCGCGCCGGGGTGCTGGTGCCGGCCTGGGTGGACCCGGTGAGCGGGTACCGCTGGTACGACCCGGCGCAGCTGGACGAGGCCCGCGTGCTGGCGCGCCTGCGCCGGGCGGGGATGCCGCTGGCGGACATCCGGCTGGTGCTGGCCGGCTGGGCGAGTCCGGAGGACGGGCTCGTCCGCCGACTGCTCGACGCACACCTGGGCCGCCTCGAAGCCGGACTGACCACCGCCCGCGCCGAGTTCTCCGCAGTCCGCGCCCTGCTCGACGACCGGGAGACCACCATGACCACAGTCCGCACCGCCTCCGTCCACCTATCCCTCCCCGCCCCGGCGCTCGCCGCAGCCCTGGACGCGGTCCGCTTCGCCGCGGCGACCGACCCCGAACTGCCGATGCTCAACGGCATCCTCTTCGACATCGAGGACGACCGACTGACGGTCGTCGCCACCGACCGCTACCGGCTCGCACTGGCGGAGGCGACCGCCCGAACCACCCAGGGGGACACGGACAGCCGCGTCCAGCTCACCGTCCCCACCTCCCTCGCCCACGCGATGCGCGCGCTGTCAGACGGCGACGGAACCGTTCGACTCTCCGCCGACGGCCCCCGCGTCACGTTGGAGGCCGGCGACCGGCAGACGACGGGCCGGCGCCTCGACCACGACTTCCCCGACTACCGCCGCCTCCTCCCCCAGTCCCTCGGCCGCCGCGCGGTCGTCGACGTCGCGGAGTTCCGGACGACGTTGGAGACGGGCCGCCCCGTCCACGTAGCCTGCGGCGGAACCGACACCGAAGGACCGCACCTGAGCGTGCTCAGCCTCCAGGACGACGGCACCGTCGCCCTCTGCGCCGACGGCGACAACGCCCCCACCCCCGTGGCCGTCAACCGCGCCTTCCTCCTCGACGCCCTGCGTGCCGCCGCCCTCGACCACCTCGTCATCGAGGTGGTCACCCCCACGACGCCGGTCGTCCTCCGCCACCCCGACACCGACCGGATTCTCTCCCTGCTGATGCCGGTCCGGCTGGAGGACTGACGCCGGGGGTATTAACGGCGTTAACACCCGGCCACCGTCGGCGCCGTGGACGGTGGCCGGGTGGATGCGTGATGCCGTGCGACATGGCGCGCTAGGCATCGTGCTAGGAGGTGCGGCCGGCCGGGTGAACGGCACCGCGCCGGGGTGTGTCAGCGGAGTGATACGTCCGATCGTCCTTAAGGTCGACGATCAGATGATGTCCGCTTTGTAACAGGAAGTGATCCCTGTGTCCACAGGCGCCAATGCGCTCGACCTCGTCGATCTGGCCGGGGTGAAGCATGCGTTGCGACAGCGACAGCAGCGCATGTCCGAAGGCCTCCACACGACGAAGGTGTTCGTCGTCGTCAACGGCAAGGGCGGTGTCGGGAAGAGCTCGCTGTCCGCCGCCCTGAGCGCGTCCTGGTCCCAGGTCGGACTGCGCGTGCTGCTCATCGAGCTGGACGAGCAGGGGAACAACGGCGAGGACCTCGGCTTCACCGGCACCCCGCTCGCCGACCAGGGCGACGCCCAGGCCGCCGCGCTGCTCGACGGAAAGCTCCTCACCCCGACCGGCGAAGCGCGCCCCGGCCTGTTCGTCGTCCCCGGCGGAGCGATCCTCGAGGACGTGGTCGAGGAGCTCTACTGCCAGCGACGCCTCGCCTCGCGCTGCGAGGCACTCGAGGACCGCACCGCCTGGATGGGCATGTACGCCGCAGCGATCGACGCCGTCCGCGACGACTACGACATCATCGTCCTCGACGTCGCCCCCGGCTCGGAGCCCCTGCAACTGCAGGCACTCGTCGCGGGGGACGTCGTCCTCATCCCGTCCAAGTCGGACCCGTCCTCCCGCAAGGGCCTGCGCACGGTCGCCCTGCGCTTCGCCCAGGCACGCGCCCTCAACCCGTTCCTCCGGCTGCTCGGCGTGGTCGTCTTCGCCACGAACGTCTCCGCGACGCGGGTCCAGGCGAACATCAAGGAACAGCTCGGCCAGGACCTGCGGGGGGCCGCACCGGTCTTCGAGCAGTGCATCCGGCACGTCGAGTCCGCCGCGGTCGCGTGCCGGACGGCCGGCAAGGTCGCGCACGAACTGCGCAGCAGCAAGGACATCGACCCCAGCCTCCGGCGCTCGCTGAAGGCTCTGGCGGGGGACTACCAATCGCTGGCGATCGAAGTGATGCAGGCGAAGACGGCACTGGACCGGGCACGGCAGACGGAGGACGAGGCATGAGTCCCACGAGGAACACCCGCGCGGGGGAGTCGGACGGCAAGCGCGGGGGACTGCCGGAGGACGACGGCCTCGACGCGTTCGCGGCTGCCGCGGCGGGAGCGTTCACCGCACCACCCGTACGTCGGCGGAGAGGCGGTGCCGGACCAGTGGAGACGCCGGGCGGAACATCCGCAAGGACACCCGCCAACGGATCCGGTGAGGCACCCCCGGCGCTCCACACGCCACCGACGGACACACCCGCAGGGCCCCCCGCACCGACCGCTCCCGTACCCGGTCCGGTCACCACGGCAGTCACCACGGCCGTCAGCCCACCTCAGGAACAACCGAAGACAAGCACCCCGGCCCCCCGCAACGCCCCGCTCGCGGCTCCCCTCGCCACCGCACCCCATGCAAACGCACCCCTCGTCACCCCTGCAGGGCCGGCCCCCACACCCCGCACCCTCCACGTACCGCACCTGGGAGAATCCGGCCAAGAGGCGACCCAGTGCACGATCATGGTCAGCTCCCAGGTGCGGAAGCGCTTCGCCGCCTACCAGCTCGCCCAGAAGCTCAGCACCGGACACGAACCCACCAACGCGGTGGTCGTCCGACGAGCCGTCCTGCACGCGAAGAAGCACGACCTCTTCGCCACTCTCCTGGAATCGGTACGGCACCGACAGCAACCCGTCCAGGACGCGGACTTCGACCCGGACAACATCTTCGGCGACGTACCGGCCCGCAGGACCGAGCGGGGAGCGGTCAAGGACGGACGCCAGCAGTCCTTCCGCCCCTCCAAACAGGAGCTCGCCGTCATCGACGGCTTCACCACGGCGTACGGCTTCCCCAACCGGAGCGACTTCCTCAACGGCGCCCTCGACGCCTTCCTCCCGGCCCTCCCCGAGGGACGGGGCCGCTCCCGCTGACGGAACGGGGGAGTGGTCCCGCAGGTGTGGGGTGTTAACGCCGTTAATACCCCACACCCACCCGCCTAGGATGCCTTCATGGAACTCCGCCCCATGCCCCGCATGAACAGAAACGTTTCCGTCATCGGCCTCGGCACCTGGCAGCTCGGCGCAGACTGGGGGGACGTCCACGAGAAGGACGCCCTCGCCGTCCTCGACTCCGCCGTCGACTCCGGAGTCACCTTCTTCGACACCGCGGACGTCTACGGCGACGGCCGCAGCGAACAGCTCATCGGCCGCTTCCTAAAGGAGCGCCCCGACGCGGACGTCTTCGTCGCGACCAAGATGGGCCGCCGGGAGGACCAGGTCCCGGAGAACTACTCTGCGACGAACTTCCGCCTGTGGAACGACCGTTCGCGCCGGAACCTCGGCGTGGACACCCTGGACCTGGTCCAGCTGCACTGCCCTCCCAGCTCGGTCTACTCCACGGACGCCGTCTTCGACGCCCTGGACGAGCTCGTCGCGGAGCAGCGCATCGCGGCCTACGGCGTCAGCGTGGAGACCTGCGCGGAGGCCCTCACCGCGATCGCCCGTCCGGGAACGGCCAGCGTGCAGATCATCCTGAACCCCTTCCGCCTGAAGCCGCTGGAGGAAGTCCTCCCGGCGGCAGCCGAGGCCGGCGTCGCGGTGATCGCCCGTGTCCCCCTCGCCTCCGGACTCCTGACGGGCAAGTACACCCGGGAGACGGTCTTCGCCGACGACGACCACCGCACGTACAACCGGCACGGGGAGGCGTTCGACCAGGGTGAGACGTTCTCGGGCGTCGACTTCGCAACGGGGATCGAGGCGGCCGCCGAGTTCGCCGAACTGACAGCACCCGACTCCACGCCGGCCCGGACCGCGCTCCGCTGGATCACGCAGCAGCCCGGTGTCACGACCGTCATTCCCGGTGCCCGCTCGCCCGAACAGGCCCGCACCAACGCGGCCGCCGCGACCGACAGCCCGCTGACGGGGGAGACCCTTGTCGCCGTACGCGATCTCTACGACCGCCGGATCCGCGCCCAGGTGCACCACCGCTGGTGACCCGAAGGACTGCCTTCCGCGCGGGAGGAGGACCCGAGGAAAAGACTCCCAGCGGGCGCGGCACCACCGCTCCGCCCCCTTCAGTCCCTCGAACCGAAGACCCTCCACACGGTGAAGTCATCCTCCTTGAGTCCCTTCGGTCCCTTCGGACCCCGTAGGGGTTTCCCCCGAGGCGTTCCCTAGGGGAACCCCTACGGACAAACCCGTAAGGGGCGCACGAAACACCCGAGCTCTCCGTACAGGCATGACGGCCCGTGACCGGCGCGGGGCGTTGGGCGGCGGCGGGGACTCGAAGTGCGGGGACCGAGCCCTTCAGTCCCTCCCTTTCGGTCCCTCAGTCCCTCCGGCGGGAAAAAGCAGGTCACAGGCTTGTGGCCCGGCGGCGGCGCTCCGATCCAGGGACCGAAAGGGACTGAAGGGACTCAACATCGCAGTATCCAGGCCAATTGTGTGCGCGCGTGTATGCACGCGTGTGTATAAGGCAACTATCTCTCTGGAGCGCTCATAACTGGGATTTTCAGTCCCTTCGGTCCCTTTCAGTCCCTCTTCGGTCCCTTGACCGGCCACCGAAAAGCCCCTGACCTGGGCTTTTGCTCGGAGGGACTGAACAGGGACCGAAGAGGGACCGAACTTCACAGGCCCTCAGTCCCGGTCCCGACCCCTTCAGTCCCTCGGAGACCCACCCGCGCCACCGGCCGGCCCCGCCCGCTTCGGGTCCCTCGCGATGGCCCCGTCTGCCGACCCCCCGAAGGGACTCAAGGGACTGAAGAACTGATACAACGGCAGTTCGCCCCCGGCATCGGGCCTGCCTTGCGCTACGCTCACCACCGCAAGGGAAAGTTCAGTCCCTTCAGTCCCTGTCACAGGTCCCGAAGCGGTCCTGATCAGTACGTTCTCCGACGGGGACCGAAGCAGGACCCCCAACCCGGACAAGGACGACCGCGTGCCCGCCCATGGTGACGACAGCGCCACCGCCCCCTCAGGGGCGGTGCGGGCCCACGACGTTGCCCGCTGGTGCGCTGCCCAGGGGTGGCCCGTCCACCCGCTGGCACCGGGCCGCAAGACGCCGGCCGCCAACTGCCCCGCCTGCCGGGAGCCCGGGCACCAGGCCGAGGACTGCCCCTGCCGGGCCGCCGGCCGCTGGTGCCACGGCTTCCGTGCCGCCACCACGGATCCGGGCCTGATCGACGCCTGGTGGGGCGCACAGCCCTCCCTCGGCGTCGGCGTCGCCTGCGGGCCCGCCGACCTCGTCGTCCTGGACGTCGACGCCCACAGCGCGGACGTCCCGTCCCGGGACCGTCTGCTGCCGGGCATCCCGATCCACGAGAAGGTCGACCTGACGGGTCTCGCTTCCGGGTACGACACGCTCGCCCTGCTGGCCGCGTACCTCGGCGAGACCGACCCCGCCGAGGACGGGACCACGCTGCGGGTCCGCACCCCGTCGGGAGGCCTGCACATCTGGTACCGGAACCCGGACCCCGGGACCCGCTACCGCTCGTCCACCGGCTCCGGCCCCAGGACCGCGCTCGCCTGGCAGGTCGACGTCCGCGCGGACCACGGCTACATCGTCGCCCCCGCCAACCGCGTGCCCAAGGGCACCTACAGCCCCGTCGGCGACGTCAGGCTGCCCGCCCCGCTGCCCGCCTGGCTCGCCCGCGAACTCGCCCGCACGGGCCACGTCCTGACCGCCCCCCAGTCCACCGCCACCCCGCCCCCGACCGCCCCACAGCCTTCAAACGCCCCACAGGGCGCGTACGGGCCGTTTTCCCCCACCTCCCGCCCCTCGGGGCCGAGAAGAGCTCCGAGGGCCGCAGAACGGCTCCTGGGGCCTCTCCTGGCCGAGGTCGAGGCCTGCGCCGCCGTGCCGGAGGGCGCGAGCTTCACCGAGAAGCTCAACCGGGCCGCCTACACCGCCGGCGGTGTGGTCGCCGCCGGACACCTGACCGAGCGCCAGGCAAGGGCTCTGCTCGACGAGGCGGCCCGGACCGCGCGTCCGCACCAGCTCCGCCGCAGTGCCACCATCATCGAGTCCGCCCTCGCCGCAGGTGCCACCCGACCGTTCCATCCCCAAGGACGCCCATGAGCAGCGCCGAGAGCACGAGCTTCGACGCCACCGCCGCCGCTCAGCAGATGCTCGCCTTCCCCGTCGCCGACGCCGCACCCGCCGACCGCAAGCCCGGCGCCCTGCCCGCCCAGCAGGCCGGGGCCCCGGGCCAGCTCATCGTTAACGAGTCCGCCCACGAACCCGGTCTGCTGCCGCGCATGCTCACCGACCGGGGCAACGCCAAGCTCTTCGCCCAGCTCTACGCCGACCAGTTCCGCCACGTCGAAGGGCTCGGCTGGTACTCCTGGGACCAGTACCGCTGGAAGCGCGCCGGCGGCGAGAAGGCCGCCCTGTGGGCCGCCGGCGACATGGCCGAGCAGATGCCCGCCACCGACCCTCGCGGCTTCTTCACCGACCGCGAGCTGTACGCCCACCGCAAGCGCACCATGTCCACCCCCGGCATGAAGGCCCTCCTCACCCAGGCCAAGGCCTCCCCGGCGCTCACCCTCGACCCCGACGTCCTCGACGGCGACGCCTACGCCCTGTGCACCCCCGAGGGCGTCGTCGACCTGCACACGGGCGACATGCACAAGCCCGACCCGGTCAAGGACATGCACTCCCGGGCCACCAGCGTCGGACCCCAGAACATCCCCACCCCCCGCTGGTACCGCTTCCTGCGCGACACCTTCGGCGACGACGACAAGGGCGAGGAGACGATCCGCTTCCTCCACCTGCTGCTCGGCTACTCGATCACCGGCGACGTCGGCGCGCAGGTCCTGCCGTTCCTCTTCGGCGCGGGCGCCAACGGCAAGTCCGTGCTGCTCGACGTGATGATCCAGATCCTGGGCGACTACGCGGACGCCGCGCCGCCCGGATTTCTCATGGAGAAGGGCAAGTTCTCCGAGCACTCCACGGAGCTCACCGAGCTGCACGGCCGCCGCATCATGGTCTGCAGCGAGCTGAAGCCGAACGACAAGTTCGACGAGTCCCGGGTCAAGCTGCTGACCGGCGGCGACCGCATCAAGGCCCGGCGGATGCGCCAGGACTACTTCTCGTTCGCCCCGACCCACAAGCTCTGGCTGCTCGGCAACCACCGCCCCGAGGTCGGCACCGGCGGGCACGCGTTCTGGCGCCGCATCCGGCTGATCCCCTTCGAACGGGTCGTGCCGAACTCGCGCAAGATCGACAACCTGGCCTTCGAGCTCGTCCGCGACGAGGGGCCCGGCATCCTGCACTGGCTCATCGAGGGCGCCATGCAGTACCTGGAGAGCCGCGACCCGCTGACCGGCCCCGACTCCGTCCGCAACGCCACCGAGGCGTACGAGACGACCGAGGACCACATCGGGCGGTTCATCAAGGAGTGCTGCACCCACCGCCCCGAGGCGGCCTCGGAGTGCCGCGTCGAACAGGGTCTGCTTTACGCGACGTACGCGAGCTGGTGCCACGCGGGGGAGGGGATCAGGCCCGCCACGTCGCGTTCCTTCGCCGCCCGCATCCGCCAGGAACTGGGCCTTGCCTCACCCGCCGACATGCTCAAGTCCAGCGGCAAGAAGTACTACCCCGGCCTCGGCCTGCTGGCCGATGACGAGGACTCCGCGCCCCCGGCGGCCCCATGAGGCCCGGGCCCGCACTGTGCCGCAGCCCGGAACCGCCTTACGATGGGGCCGGACCCACGGAGCACTCAGACCACCAGGACCCGCCGTCGGGAACCACCCGGACGTCGGCGGCCGACCGAAGCACCTTCCGGGGCGGACGACACGAGGAGAGGCCGCAGCCATGAGCTCGCTACTGAACGAGAGCGATCTCGCCCACGAGAACGCGGTGGTGTGGCTGGAAAGCCCCGACAACCTGGACTACGTACGGCAGGCCCTCGACAAGACCCCCCGCCGCCGCGGCAAGCCCCGCTACGCCCGTGACGGCCGCCTGGTCGGCTACACCGAGCTCGACGAGCACGCCGAGGCCGACCCCGACAGCGGTCTGCACAAGCGCCGGGTCTTCTTCCTGCTGCCCCACGACCGCGACACCGCCCCGACCGGCTACTACGCCACGGGCGCTCCCGGCGAGGCGGTCGACCCGCGGACCATCGACCCCCAGAAGGTCGGCGAGAAGACACCCCGCTCCCAGCAGGGCTCCGCCGCGGCCATAGCACTGCCCTGACCCGCGCCGGAAAGCCCCGGACGTCGAAAAAGGCCGCTACCGGTGACGGTACGCGGCCTGCGGCATGCGAGGACGTGAACAAAGGGCGGGGAGCGCGGCACGGGGGCCTGGCCGACGGGCCGCGGTGACCCGCGGGGCTGGATCCAGGACCCCCGCCGCAACGTCCGGTGAAGAGGCGGGAGGAACGCCGCTCCACCGGACCGTCCGGGGTGGTCAGCCGTTGTCGACGCCGTTGGCCGACAGGACCGGGATGTCGTTGAGAATGTGCGACAGCGGCTCGTCGCCCTTGGCCTGGGTCGAGTTCTCGACGCACTGCTGGTTCTGCGGCGCGCTGAGGATCGGGATGTCCTGGACCGAGATCGGCACGACGCCGACGAGGGAACCGAGGTTGGCCTTGGCCGGGAGGCCGATGCAGGGCTTGTTGAACGAGCCCTGGATGAGCGCGAACTGCGGGCTCATGTCGCCGTGCGTCGACGAGTTGCCGTACGACTGCAGGGCCCCGTTGCCGCTGAAGGACGTGGTGCCGCCGTCGTCGCCGAGCGCCGCCGCCTGGGGGGCGACCATCGCCGCGGCGCCCAGGACGGAGGCGGCCATGGCGGAGGTGGCGAACAGCTTGTTCATGGTGTTCCCTTTCGGTTCCCGACCCCAGGACACTGGAGCCGCACTGACAACTGCCGCGACAGCGAATAGGTTTCGTCATTCCATCCGGACGGGTCGCGGATTTCTGCTCCCGCCGGTCCGGACGGGTGCTGAATCGATTCAGCCGCAGCTCAGCTTCGATCCCGGAACGGGAACGTGTGTACCGAATCCGGGAACACGGTTCGGATCCGCACCCGCATTCCTCGGCAGCGGTCGGTCGGCCGCCAGGTTCGAGAACATCTCGCCGGCCGCCCGCTCGTCCCATTGGAGGGTCGAACCGGTGCCGTTCTTGTTGTCGTTGTAACCGCTCACCGGCACGATCGCGAATTCGACCTGCTGCGGTTTCAGGGAACGCAACCGGTAAGCCAGGTCCAGGATCTCACCCGACGTCATCTCCGGCCCGACCGGAGCCGGGGCAGCGATCAGCGAAGCGAAACCGGTGAGTGCGCCGCGCCCCTTCGCGACCCGCTTGCGCACCTCCTCGCCCAGCGCGAGCAGGAAACGCTGCTGACGCTGGATGCGGCCGAGGTCGGCGCGTGTGTCGACGTGCCGGGAGCGGACGTACTGGAGCGCGGGCCCGCCGTTCAGACGGTGCCGGCCGGGGGCGAGGTCGAGGGCCGTGACCTTGTCCTTCAGCGGCTTCTCGGTGCAGACCGGAACCCCGCCGAGATCGTCGACGCCGTCCATGAACCGCCGGAAGTCGACCTGCATCGCACGGTCGACGTCGAGCCCGGTCATGCTCTGCACGGTCCGGACCGACAGCTCCGAACCGCCGTCGCGGAACGCCGCGTTGATCTTCGAGGGGCGTTCGGGCAGCACCTCGCCCGAGTTCTTGTGCGGCCCTTCGGGAACCACCGCGTACGAGTCGCGGGGAATTCCGACGACGCTCACGCGGTCATTGCGCGCGGAGACGTGGACCAGCATCAAGGTGTCGGTGCAATCGCACGCGACACCGCCGAGACGGAATGTCCGCCGCTCCTTCTCCGTGATCGTGTCGCGGCCGTCGGTCCCCATCAAAAGGATATTGAGGCCGTCCTCGGGGGCGGGCAGACTGCGCAGAGTTCCACCCGGTTCCAGCAGAACCGAAGAGGCGTCGGAGGCCTGGACGAGAACGGCGCTCACGGTGAGCGTGAGCGCGCCGACCAGAATTCTCCGGGATGTGGGAATTGCCATGTGCACCGCCGTGTCAACGGGAACAGAACGAGTGCACATTAGACGCCGGGCGTCGAGAGGACGGGAATGCCGATTTCGCGGCGCGTTTCCGATGTCTGCCGACGGCGACCGCACGGCGAGCGGGTGGTCGCGCGGCGGGTCCGGGCCGCGGAGACGAAGGCGGGGCGACCGTAGCCGGCCGCCCCGTCCCTCCGCGGGACTCAGCCGTTGTCGACGCCGTTGGCCGACAGGACCGGGATGTCGTTGAGAATGTGCGACAGCGGCTCGTCGCCCTTGGCCTGGGTCGAGTTCTCGACGCACTGCTGGTTCTGCGGGGCCGACAGGATCGGGATGTCCTGGACGGCGACCGGCACCAGGAGACCGACCAGCGAACCGGCGTTGACCTTGGCCGGCAGGCCGACGCAGGGCTTGTTCAGCGAGCCCTGGACGAGACCGAGCTGCGGGCTCAAGTCACCGTGCGTCGAGGAGTTGCCGTACTCCTGGACGGCGCCGTTGCCGCTGAGGGAGGTGGTGCCGCCGTCGTCGCCGAGCGCCATCGCCGTCGGCGCGGCGGCCATCGCCAGACCGAGGACCGAGGCGGACGTGGCGGCGATGCGCATGGACTTGTTCATGGTGTCTTCCCTTGGAGATCGGAACTTCGCTCCTCCCAGGAGCGCGCTGCCCAACGGGCCGCCGATCAGGAGGTTGCGAGGTCTCACCGCAATGGGCGAGCGCACGAGGGGGGCGCAGGGCCGACCGCCCGTTGGGCCGGACGGATGAACCCGCCCCGGATCGTGTTTGAGCCCACAACGCCCGCTGGCCTGGGCCGTTTACAAGGCGCATCCGGTCGGACGGCCGGTGACGAAAGGGAATGAACTGTGATCAAGAAGCTGATGGCGGCCACCGCGGTCTCCGTCTCGATGCTCGGCGCCACCGTCGCCGCCGCCCCCGCGGCCCTGGCCCTCGGTGACGACGACGGGACCACCTCGCTCAGCGGCAACGGTGCGGTCACGGAGATCGGCAACTCCTCGACGGAGGGCGACCAGAGCCCGCAGCTCGGCCTCGTCCAGGGCTCGCTCAACAAGCCCTGCATCGGTCTCCCGGTCAAGGCCAACCTCGGTTCCCTCGTCGGCGTCGTGCCGATCGCCGTCCAGGACATCCCGGTCCTCTCGGCCCCGCAGAACCAGCAGTGCACCGAGAACTCGACCCAGGCCAAGGGCGACGAGCCGCTGTCCCACATCATCGAGGACATCCCGGTGCTGTCGGCCAACGGTGTCGGCAACGGCTGAGCCGAGGCCCACCACCCCCTCGACCGTGGCGGCGTGAGCGGCGCGATCGGATGAGGGCCGGGGGCCGGCTACGGTCGCCCCGCCTTCGTCTCCGCGGCCCGGACCCGCCGCGCGACCACCCGCTCGCCGTGCGGTCGCCGTCGGCAGACATC